>NZ_JACKZS010000139.1 GCF_014222285.1 Nostoc sp. UCD121 | reverse complement strand
ATTAATAATTAGAAAAAGAGCTTATATCTTTGTTCAAGCTTCCGGTTTTGAACTTTAAAAATATCCAGATTGGAAAGGGATATAACAAACTGGGATAGCTCAATCAAGGTTTTGAACTGAGCTATTGGCAATCGCACATAAAGTTAGTAAGCTGGATTGTTTAAGCAATTTTAATTTAAATGCAAAACTCAAGATATATAAGGAGGTGCGATCTATTGTGAATCAATTGATCGAGCAACTTCAAACTAAATTATTTACAGGCAGGCTAAATCTTGAAGCCAGGGATGGGCCGACTTGGACACTATATTTTCGTTTAGGACGATTAATTTGGCAGGCTGGCGGTTCTAATGCCGATGAGCGATGGCGACGACACTTGTTGCGGTACTGTTCTAATCTGGATGTGACACAGTTGGAGCAGCTTGTCTCTCCCCAGGAAAATTACCGCGAGTATTCCATTCTTGCTAAGTTGCGAGAACAAAAATTAATCGAACAACAACAACTAGTTAGCCTGATTGCAAGCTCAATAGCTGAAGTCCTGTTTGATATCATGCAGTACATTGAAGCCAAAAGAAATGGCGACAATCCAGCAGGGCAGTTATCACATACTACCGTTGTTGGTGAAGTTCCTGGGGTTCTCTTAGCTGTAATACCAACTGAGGAAGTCTTGAAAAAGGCTACACAAGCCTGGCAAAAATGGCGAGATGCAGGACTGGCTAGTTACTCGCCCAATTTATTTCCGATCATTCAACAAATTGAGCTACTCCAAGGACAAGCATCCTCTAAACAGATTATTGCTCTAGTTGATGGCACAAAAACTTTACGAGGTCTAGGGCAAAAAAGCGGTCGGGATGTCTTAGCTTTGACTCGGTTATTGATGACATTGGTAAAAACAGGGGCGATCGCTTTTTCACCTACCCCAAAGCTCAGGCAGGTTGTGATTAGTAAAGAAACTGGCAATCCGTCCAGTGCAGTTAATAATTCCAATTCTTCACTAAAGACAGAAGAGGATACTGTTATACAAGTTGCACCCAATTTCAACAAAGTTGCTCCCCCAGCGACTAGCAAAGAAATTGTCAGTCCGTCCAATGCAGTTAATAATTCCAATTCTTCATTGAAGAAAGAAGAGAAGACTATTTTACAAGTTGGCCTCCCAGCGGCTAGCAAAGTAATTATTGATGTCTCAAGACCTTTAGTAGCTTGTGTGGATGATAGTCCGACGATCTGTCTCAGTTTGGAGGAATTTCTCACCCATCAAGGTTATCGCTTTGTTGGCATTCAAGATTCCTTGACGGCAGTTTTAAACCTAATTAAAAGCAAGCCAGACTTCATTTTTTTGGATCTTTTGATGCCAAAAGTGAATGGCTATGAAATTTGTTCTCAAATCCGTAAAACTCCAAGTCTCAAAAATGTGCCGGTTGTCATCTTAACGGGGAAAGATGGAATAGTAGATCGGATGCGAGCAAAATTAGTAGGAGCAACTGACTTTTTAGGTAAACCTGTAGAACAAGACAAAGTACTGAATATGCTTCACAAGTATTTAAGTGTTTAGGGTCAAGCGGTAGTCATATCAGTGGCTCCCCTACATCCATTTTCAAAACCGATTGTTGATGGTAAATTTCTCCCTAAATCTAGCTTGGTGTTAATTTATTTGTCGCCATTATTTTTCAAATTCTGAATTAAATAGTTAGGAAAAAAATGAAAAAAGTTCTTTTAGTTGAAGATAGCCTCACAGAATCCGAAAAGATGACACGTTACCTAGAGCAAGGAGGATATTCAGTTTATGAAGTTCGTAGTGGTGAAGAGGCTCAACTTAGGTTGAAACAACAAAAACCTGACTTAATCTTACTGGATTTGATTTTGCCAGGTCAAAGTGGATTTGAGTTCTGCCGCAAGTTAAAAGCCGATCCGACAACAAAAGGAATCCCGGTAGTGATTTGCTCAACTAAAAACACAGATGTTGATAGAACTTGGGGCAATATGAGTGGCGCTGATGGCTATTTAGTCAAACCTGTAGACGAAAATACCTTGCTCCAGACTGTTAGTAAATTTATTCGCTAAAGGAAACTGGGGCAATGGTACAGAGCAATGATAGCTTTTCTTCGCTACCCATTAATAGCCAATTTCGACTTGAAAACTCTTCCCAAGGAAACAACCAGAGGTTTTTAAGATTTCCGTTGAATGGAAAGGTAAATGGGTTACTCCCATTAGCTGATTTGCGGGGAGTAATTCAGGTTGCACTGACCGAGATTTTACCAGTACCGCAGGTAGCAGAATTCTTATTAGGCATAATGAATTGGCGGGGAGAAGCGATCTGGATTCTTGATTTAGCAGGTTTGTTGGGAGCAACACACTGGTGTCGGCGGGAAAGTGTGCGAAACTCTGGCATGGCGATGCTTGTTCAAGTCCAGAATCAAACCGTCGGGCTGTTGGTGGAGCAAGTCAATACTATTGAAGTTCATGACCCCCAAGAGCGGTTAGCAATTTCGACATCGATGTTACCTGCCCGACTAGGCTCGTTCTTACAGGGTTACTTTGTGGATTCTCAAGGTAGCCCTTTGATGTTACTTGACACCCAGGTTGTGATTCAAGCCCTCCAGCCTCTTTAAAGTTCAGAGCTTCCTATACAACGCCAAGGGCGGATGCACAAAGGCTTTTGGACGCTGAAGCCGTTCTAAAAAAATTAGCGCCCTAAAGCATTCTACTTATTAACTCCGACAACCTTCATAGCAAGAAAGATCATGGTAATGCATACACCCAGCCAACCTCGCTCAAATTCCAGCAACGGTTATAAGGAAACCGATAACGGGCATACCGTTGATGTACCAGCAAAACAGCAAATCACCTCCGCTCTAGAAGAATTACGAAATGAATTGGATCAAGCTGATTGGGTGGAAACAGGGCCATTGCGAGAGAGAATCCGCAAGTTAAAAGAACTGCTAAGTGTGTTGCCATATCAAGACGGAGGAGATGGATTAGAGGTAGAACAAGTACAGGCGATCGCTAGCAAAATCCGCCAATTTTCCGATCTAGATACCTTGCTTGCCACTGCTGTCATAGAGGTACAAAGCGCACTGCAAGCCGATCGTGTGGTGCTTTATGAGTTTACGAATCCGACGCTGGGGATAGTTGTTGCGGAGGCGATGAGGGATGGCTTTACCCCAATGCTGAAGGAAAAACTGCCCGCCGTCACTTTTGGGTTAGGTTCTGCCAAGCTTTATCAACAAGAAAAATTAGCTGCGATCGTAGATACTCATACTGCAAGCTTGTCCCCTTACCAAAAGCAGCTCGTGGAGCGGTTTCAGGTAAGAGCTTGTTTGAGTTTGCCGATTTTAGCAAAAGATGGGGTTTGGGGTTTGTTGGTAGTGCAGCAATGCACTGCTGCTCGCCAGTGGCAGAATGTTGAAATTCAGCTACTAAAATTAATCGAGCAGGAATTAGAAGCGCAACTGCAAGTTGCCGCGATTCAGGCTGCATTGCAACAAGAAGTGGAAAAAGACCAAATCCTTACTCGTGTAGCGAATAAAATTCTCCAGTCCAAAGATGCGGATACCATCTTTCGCGTTGCCACCCAAGAAGTGCGACAGTCACTAAAATGCGATCGCGTCGCAATTTATCGTTTCCAGCCAGATTGGAGTGGGGAATTTGTAGCTGAATCTGCTGGATCTGAGTGGGTTTCTCTATTAGAAGAACAGCGAAAGAACCCAGCAATTGTCAATAACGTTAACTATTGCAGTGTTAGGAACCTTGCAGACGAAGGGGGATTAGCTGGGACAACGGGGCGATCGCACAATGCAGATAGCTACATTCAGCACACCCAAGGCAAAAATTTCCATCGCGGACAGATTTATCGAGTCACTAATGATATCTACAGTGCTGGTTTTTCTGACTGCTATATCAAAATTTTAGAAACCTATCAAGCCAAAGGATACATTATTGTTGCTATCTTCCAAGGAGAAAAGTTGTGGGGCTTGCTCGCTGCCTATCAAAATTCTCAGCCTCGTCAGTGGAAAGATAGTGAAGTTCGACTGATGGTGCAGGTTGCATCTCTGTCTAGTATTGCGATTCAACAGTTGCAATATCAGCAACAACTTTATAATCGCTCTGAGGAGTCAGCCAAACTTGTTGAACGAGAACGTACTGTTTTCGGCATTATTGAAAAGATTGGGCAAGCAACAGATCTTCGCACCCTTTTCCGGATTACGACCCAAGAGTTGCGGCGATTTTTAAAATGCGATCGCGTTGTCGTTTATCAATTTCATCCAGACTGGAGTGGAGAAGTTATTGCTGAATCTGTAGGTGCTGGTTGGTCGTCACTGGTGGAGATGCAGGAACAAGACGGCATTTTAAAAACAGGTTTGATATCTTCAGAACGTTGCAATATTAAGGATTATGGCTCCCCTGTTAAAGCTGATGCCGATACCTATCTCAAGGAAACGCAGGGTGGAATGTACGCCAAAGGAACGCGCTTCCGTAAAGTCAACGATATTTCTGCTGCTGGTTTTTCACCTTGTTATTTAGAATCATTAGAGAAGTTCCAAGCCAAAGCATACATCATTGTTCCTATCTTCCGTGCTGGTAATCTTTGGGGTTTGTTAGCAGCCTATCAGAATTCTGATGTTCGGAAATGGACTGAGGAAGAGACCGGTGCTTTGTTGCAGATCGGCGAACCGTTGAGTATTGCCCTCCAGCAAGCTGAATATATCGAACAGCTGCGGTTAAAAAATCTAGAAATGACACAAGTAGCTGAAGTAGAACACGCGATCGCGCGAATGACGGATAGAATGCGTCATTCCCAACAACTAGAAACAATTTACCGTACTACCTTGGCAGAATTGCGGCAGTTGTTCAAATGCGATCGCCTAGCAATATATCGCTTCAACTCTGACTGGAGTGGTGAATTTATTGCTGAATCTGTCGGAACTGACTGGGTGCCTCTGGTTGGCCCCGATATCAAGACCGTATGGAAAGACGAACACCTACAGCAAACCGAAGGCGGGCGCTATCGCAACAATGAAACTTTTGCCGTCAATGATATCTATACTGTTGGTCATGCCCAGTGCCACATCGACCTGTTAGAGCAGTTCCAGGCTAAAGCCTACACCATCGCCCCTATTTTTGCTGGAAACAAACTTTGGGGTTTGTTAGGAGCTTACCAAAATAACGGCCCGCGCCAGTGGAATTCCGAGGAGGTGCGATTAGTGACCAAATTGGGCATTCAATTGGGGTTAAGCGTGCAGCAAGCCGAGTACATCGGAGAACTGAAAACGAAGAATGCAGAGTTGGCGCGGGCAGCAGAAGAGGAACAAGTGCTGACAGGGATGGTGGAAAAAATTCGCCAAGCTCAAGAGGCAGATACAATTTTCCTGAATGTGCTGCCAAGTTTACGCAAACAACTACACTGTGATCGCCTGGCAGTATTTCGCTTTCATCCCGACTGGAGTGTGGAGTTTGTTGCCGAATCCGTAAAAGATCAATGGCTGTCTTTAGCTGATTCCGACATCAAAACGATTTGGATGGACGAACATTTACAAGAAACTCAGGGCGGACGCTATCGCAATCATGAAACCTTTGTTGCCAATGATATTTACACTGTCGGTCACGTTCAGTGCTACCTAGAGATATTAGAAAAAATCCAGGCCAAAGCTTACGCGATTGCTCCGATCTTTATTGGAAACAAACTCTGGGGCTTTTTAGGAGCATACCAAAATACTGGCCCTCGGCAGTGGAAATCTAAGGATGTACAACTGTTGCGAAAAGTAGCTGTGCAAATGGGTATAGGCTTGCAACAGGTTAGGTATATCGAACAGCTCAAGAAGAAGAATGCAGAGTTAGCCAGAACCGCAGAAGGGGAACGAGCATTAACACGGCTGTCAGAAAAAATTCGCCAAGTTCAAGAGCTAGATACGATTTTCCGCAATGCCCTACCAGAATTGCGATCGCATTTGGAATGCGATCGTCTCGCAGTGTATCGCTTCAATCCAGATTGGGGTGGGGAGTTTATTGCCGAATCCGTAAGTCGTGAATGGGTGGCTTTGGTTGGTCCCGATATCAGAACTATATGGGAAGACGAACACCTACAACAAACCCAAGGTGGACGCTATCGCAACAACGAGACGTTTGTGATTAATGACGTTTACACTGCTGGGCATGCCCAGTGCCACTTGAAAATTCTAGAGCAATTCCAGATTAGAGCCTATATCATTACCCCGATTATTGCCGGAAACAAGCTCTGGGGTTTGTTAGGAGCTTATCAAAATAGCGGACCGCGGCAATGGCAAGAGAATGAAGTCAACTTGGTAGCAAAAATCGGCACGCAGTTTGGGGTTGCCGTTCAACAATCGCAATACTTACAACAAACCTTAAGCAAGAATGAGGAACTGATCAAACTAGCAGAACGGGAAGTAGCAAACGCCCGATTTTCCTATCGCCTGCCAAGTCGGTTAACAGAGATGGCCCAAAGTCATGGTAATGTTCTGGAATTTATCCAGTTTGCAACCCACGAACTTCGTCAACTGCTGAAAGTAGATCGAGTTGGAGTTTACCGTTTTGAGCCTGATTGGTCTGGAGAATTTGTAGTTGAGTCTGTGACTGGGGATTGGCCTAAGTTGGTGGGAACTAGCCTTGCCAAAGTTAGAGATACCTATCTCCAGTACAACCAAGGAGGGCGTTATGTCCGCAAAGAAAGTTTGCAGGTTGGCAATATATATACTGTCGGTCATGACGAATGTCACATCCAATTGTTAGAAATGTGGGGAACTAAAGCCTACATGATTTCTCCGATTTTTCAAGAAAATCGGCTATGGGGGCTGATGGGAGTTTATCAAAATAGCGCACCGCGCCAGTGGGAGCAATCGGAGGAGGATGTTCTCAACCAAGCCAGCGTCCAGATTGGTATTGCCCTCAATCTTGCAGACTACCTAACACAGGTGCGTACTCAAGAGCAGCAACTAGCAGAAGCAGCAGAGCGCGAACGCACCGCCCGCGAAAAACTGCAACAAGGAGCAATCCGCGTTCTCATGGCTTTGGAACCATCCTTCAGAGGCGATCTTACCGTTCGAGCGCCCCTATCTGAAGATGAAATTGGGACGATCGCCGATGGTTACAACACTACGATCCAAAGTTTGCGAGATTTAGTGCGACAAGTGCAGATTGCTGCTGGTAGAGTGAGTGAAACTTCCAGCGATAATACGATCTCAGTAGTGAAACTATCTGACCAAGCTCAACAGCAGGCAGAACGCCTCGAACACGCTCTGGAACAATTACAAATTATGGTAACTTCCACCCAGATAGTCGCTGCTGATGCCCAAAAAGTAGGACAGGCGGTGCAAAGAGCTAATAACACCGTCCAAGCTGGTGATTCCCTGATGGAAAGAACCGTAGATGGCATTTTGGAGATTCGGGAAACCGTGTCTGAAACAGCGAAGAAAATTAAACGCCTCGGTGAAGCTTCTCAGAAAATCTCGAAAGTAGTGAGTCTGATTGAAAACTTTGCCACTCAAACTAACTTGCTGGCACTCAATGCTGCGATCGAGGCTACCCGTGCTGGAGAGTATGGCAAAGGCTTTGCGGTGGTTGCAGATGAAGTTCGTTCCCTGGCTTATCAGTCGGCTAGTGCCACCACAGAAATTGAGCGACTCGTGCAAGAAATTCAAGCTGGCACCAACGAAGTTACCGAAGCAATGGAAATAGGGATTAGCCAAGTTGTCCAAGGCTCGAACTTGATCGATGAGACTCGTCATTCCCTGAGTGCGATCGTAGTAGCTACCAACGAAATTGGTGGACTGGTACAAGGAATTACCCAAGCAGTTTCCCATCAAAGTCAGCAATCTCAGATGTTGACAGAGGCGATGATGGATGTTTCGGCGATCGCCCGCAAGACTTCAG
The DNA here is from genome assembly GCF_014222285.1 of Nostoc sp. UCD121. Taxonomy (GTDB): domain Bacteria; phylum Cyanobacteriota; class Cyanobacteriia; order Cyanobacteriales; family Nostocaceae; genus Nostoc. The sequence goes on along the minus strand of NZ_JACKZS010000139.1, from coordinate 13,299 downwards.
AAAGTGCCATCCACATTTCCGAGTCTTTTGAGGAACTACGGATGACTTCACAACAACTGGAAACCAGCGTTAGCCAGTTCAAAGTTGACTAATCTCGCAAAACTGTTATGAACCCCGATCCCAGTAATCAAGAGCAGGCTTTTCTTGCGGAAGCGGCAGAGTTGTTACAAACCATTGAGCAGAATTTGATCGGTCTACTTGATGAAAAAACAATAGAAAAAGTTCATGCTTTGATGCGAAGCGCCCATACGATCAAAGGGAGTGCTGCCAGTGTTGGGCAAGAAACTATTCAGACAATTGCCCATCATTTGGAAGATGTATTCCAGGCGTTATACGCTCCAGAATTGGAAATTGATCCAGAACTGGGTGCTTTGCTTCTAGATGCTTATGAGTGCCTGCGAACTCCATTGAGTGCAGCCTTGATGGGCTTATCCTGCAATGAGGCGGAAATACTCGATCGCACTGCCTCAATCTTTGCTCAACTCCAACATAAACTAGGCGACTTTTTTGGTCGTGAGGCTCCGCTTCCCAGTTCGGAAGAACTTGGCTTTGATGTCGTAGAGTCAATCTTTTCCGGGAGTGTACTCCAGGATTTGCAACAGCTGGAAACTGACATCCAAAGCCAAGATCCGCAACAAATCCAAACAACACTCAACTCCCAAGCAGAATTTTTTGTCGAACTAGCAGCATCTTATGGCTTATCTGGATTGGAAGAAATTGCCCAGGCGACCCTAAACGCGCTCAAAGCACATCCAAACAAAGTATTGCAAATCGCTCAGGCGGCTTTAGAAAATTTTAAAGCAGCTCAAACAGCAGTACTTGCAGGCGATCGCACTCAAGGGGGAGAAATATCTCCACAATTGCGAGAATGGGCAGGACTAACTACTCCTGTCCCAGAACCGCAAGGGCAGCCAGTTGCGATCGCTGCCCAACCCACACAAACGACTACAACTGAGAATCAACCATCTCCCCTCCTCAGTGCCAGCGAAGCGGAATCAATTTGGTCGTTTTTCCCGAAGCGGACTGATAACTCCGTACCGAAAACACCGGAGGTACTGGCACCTATTTCTCAGGATTCGGTAGTAGCTCCCTCTGCCATAGATCGGATTTTACAGTCAATCTGGATCGGAGATCCACAGACATCCTGCCGATACTCAGACTCAGATCGGCCAGCCTCTCCACCACCAGCGCCAAGCCTCCAGGCTCAGTCATCAGCATCACTTCCCAGTATCCGAGTCGCGATAGAACAGCTCGATCGCCTCAGCCATACAATTGGGGAATTGCTAATCAGCGAAAACCAACAAAACCTGCAATCTAACCACATCCACAAAGCAGCGCAAGACACCCTACTACAGTTTTTGTACTGTCAACAACAACTTAGTAAAGTTTTTACTTGGTCGGATCGACATCTGCTGCTTCCCGAACGCAAGCAGCGACATATCCATGGATCTCCACGAGTTATCTCTGCTACCGAGGCACAATCCAATTTTGATGCCTTAGAAATGGATAACTATAGCGAGTTGCACATTCTCCTGCAAAATCTGACAGAAGACATGGTGCAATTAGGAGAACAGATTGAGGCTGTTAATGGCTTAGTTCAGCAATCTCGCTTCAGTCTCGGAAAGCGCAAGCAACTGCTTTCAGGAGCGCAGGAAGATTTGCTGCAAGCCAGAATGGTTCCACTGGGAACAGTGTTGAATCGATTACCCCGCCTCCTGCAACAGATGGTAGCAACTTATCATAAGCCTGTTGAACTCAAGCTTGGCGGTACGAAGGTGCTGGTGGATAAAGCCATTTCTGAGCAGTTGTACGATCCGTTGCTGCACATGATTCGCAATGCCTTCGATCACGGCATTGAACCGGTAGAAACCCGTCGCCAGCAGGGTAAACCAGAAACCGGAACAATTACAATTAAAGCCTATCATCAAGGCAACCGCACTACTATTGAGGTACGGGATGATGGTCGAGGCTTTAACTGGGAATCGATTCGTCAGCGAGGTATAGAAAAACACCTGCTGACTCCCGAACAAGCCGCCTACGCCTCAGAAGACCAACTGGCAGAGTTATTATTTGAACCAGGCTTTTCTACCGCCAACCAGGTTGGTGAGTTATCTGGCCGTGGTATCGGCTTAGATGTCGTTCGCACTCAATTGCAAGCTTTACAAGGTTCGATTGTGGTGCGATCGCTTTCAGGGCAGGGAACCACCTTCATGCTGCAATTGCCTCTGAGCTTGACAACGGCACGCTTGCTCGTTTGTCAATCTCAAGGTATTACTTATGGCTTGCTGTCTGAAGGAGTTAGCCAGGTTTTATTACCGCAGCCAGAGCAGATTCAAGTCCAGCAATCTTTACACGGGCAAGGTAGCCAAAAATACTGGCAGTGGGGAGAAGGGCAAAATCAGCAATTAGTTCCCATCCGCTCGCTTGCCAATTTGCTGGATTACAAATATTCTTTATTCACCCAAGACCACAATTTAAATCTAAGTCCTTTTCCAGTCAAACAACGGAACACCGTCGAACCTCTGCTGCTGTTGGAAACAGAGCATCAATACCTGTGTTTGCAAGTCGATCAGATTTTAGTCGAGCAGGAATTAGTAATTAAATCCCTCGGCAGAGCCCTGACTTTACCTAGTTACATCCAAGGCTACAGCGTGTTGGGAAATGGTAGTCTGACCCTAATCGTTGACCCGTTGGAGTTAGTTCGGCAAACTTGGGAGACAGATATGATGCCGACTTCCCCAGCATCAAGTCTTGCAATATTGCCCGCGCCTGAGCCTGTTCTTGCTCTAGAGGCGCAGCAATCCGCAACTATAACGCAACCGCAGCAACAACCGATAGAAGTCAATACAGCCGTTGCTCAACCTAACCGACTGATGGTGTTAGTCGTGGAAGATTCGGTTGTACAAAGGCAAAGTTTGGTGCAGACGCTCCAGAAAGCCGATTATCAGGTGTTGCAAGCAGGCGATGGTCGAGAGGCGATCGCGCAAATACTGCAACACGGTGATGTTGATTTAGTGATTTGTGACATTGAAATGCCGCGTATGAATGGATTTGAGTTTTTAGAACACCGTCGCCAAGACGAGCGTTTGTCCGGGATTCCTGTGGTTATGCTAACTACTCGTAGCGGACAGAAGCACCGCCAATTAGCTTTGGGTCTAGGAGCAAAAGCTTACCTGACCAAACCCTATTCAGAACAGAACTTCCTCGCCACGATCGCTGAACTGGTTCATACCTGAGATAAGGCAGGGAGCAGAGGGGCAGGGGAGCAGAGGAGTAGATGGAGATGGAGATGGAAAAAGAACCAATTAAAAATCATCAAGACTTGAAAGTTTATCAAATGGCATTTGATGCAGCCATGAAAATCTTGGAACTCTCTAAAAAGTTTCCTGTCGAGGAGCGGTATTCATTAACTGATCAGATTCTTAGATCAGACGCTCGAAGGCTCGCTATCAAGTTCTGTTTGTGCAAATCTAGCTGAAGCTTGGAGAAAACGTAGATATGAAGCAGCTTTTGTGGCTAAACTCAATGACTGTGAAGCAGAGGCAGCAGAAACACAAACATGGATTGAATTTGCTGTTAAGTGCAATTATTTGGATGTTGAATTAGGCAGAGAATTACATGGAATCTACAATCGGATCTTAGGTGGTTTGGTAAATATGATTACTGACCCCTCACCTTGGCTAATGAAGCGTTAATATTCTTTCTCCCCTGCCCCCCTGCCCCCTAACCACAGTTTTCAACACCTACCGACTTATGCTTAACACTCCCTTTCCGTTTAAGCGATTATCTGGCGCTGTGAGCGAGCACGATTCACTACGAGTCGTTGTTTTTGCGATCGCAGACTATTTATTTGCTCTGCCAGTTGGTGCAGTTCTCAAGGTGATGGCTTGTCCCCCTATTAGTAGCAGTACGGTTGAAAGTGGTATCGGGATGGTTGATTTGGGAGCGCAAACGATCACAATTGTGGACTTACGCCAGAAGTTCATTCAGCAAATACAAGGCCAACAGCCGCATCAAGTTCCCTCTGTGGTTGATACTTCAGGGCGCTTCTTACTTCTGACTCAAACGCGGACTGGGGAAATTTGTGGCATTCCTGTGGACAAGCCCCCTGCCTTAATCGATATTCCTTTAGAAGCAGTGCGTCCGGTGCCGTGGTCTTATCGGCAAGTAGCGGAGTTAAGCTGTGTGAGCCACATGGCTGTTTTGCCTGTAGCACCAAATGAGGAACCACTCAAAGTACTTCTTCTAGGCATGAGCCAGATATTGGCTGATAAGTTGGGGTTGCCCGGAACAACCCCAACCTTGGCTGCTGGGCTGACATCAGGCGAACAACGGCAAAGATTTCTGCGTTTTTCCTTGGGCGATCGAGGAAGTGGATTGCTACCATTCCACTCATTACAGGATATTATTCATCTCGCTAGCCAAGAAATTTCCCCAGCCCCGGCCTTACCAAGTTGGATTTTAGGTTTCTATAATTGGCAAGGACAGATGCTACGGCTGGTTGACTTAGAACATTTGCTTGGTTATGCACCGCTTTTGAAGCGGCAGTCACGACCAGAAAAGCCAATGGTTCTGGTTATCGAACTGCAAAATCAGGTAATCGGGTTTTTGGTGGCTCATGTCTACGATGTAGAGTGGCAGGATTTACAACAAGCACAATCGGCACCAACCGACTTTTCCCCAAACAAACTGCTAAATTTTGTTCGAGGTATTCTGCCAGGCGATCGCTGGATTTTAGACACCAGAGCAATCGCCCAGACATTGCAATGGCAAACCCACTAATTTAACTTGATGCTGCCAAGGAGTTTTTTGTGACGATCGCAACCTTAGACCCTAATTCTGAAACCCAGCCTGTTGAAAATGAAATCCAGATAGAAGAAATTTTGGCTAATGTGGCTCTAATCAAAGCAGTCTTTCAATCTGCTAAGGGGCCAAAGGTCGCTCAATTGCAGCAGAAGGTGAGTCAAATCGAAGCTTTTATCCAAGCTTTGGCTAAGGATTCGCCCAGTGACAATGATGAAAATGTTCGAGGAGCTTTTCAACTCCAGCGAGAACAACTTGCGGCCATCGATCGGCAAATGCAGCAGACAAAAGGTCAAACCGCACTTTTGGAGGTTACAGTCACCGCCCTGCGAGATTTTCTCAACGCCGATCGCGTCCTGATTTATCGTTTTGAGGAAGATAATCGCAGTCGAGCGATCGCTGAAGCTATACAAGCAGGTTGGAGATCCTTGCTCAACCAATCCCTACCGATAAATTTGTTTGTTAATAAACCCGATGTTAGCGACGGACAAAACTTACTCAACAACCTAACTGAAGTATTAGAACTAACTCCCCGCCAACAGCAATTTTGGCAACGCTTTCAGGTGCAAGCTAGCCTGTGCTTGCCCTTGATTGTCAAACAACAGCCTTGGGGTTTGTTAGTTGTTCATCATTGCTTTCAACCCCGACAATGGCAGGAAGCAGAACGTAGTTTGCTGCAACAAGTAGGAATGATGTTGACAATTAACTTGCATTCGGCTGAAATAATAGCTCCACCAGCTCAACAGCTTGAATCCCTCGATCGGTCTGAGTTACTAGTGCCATTTCAACAGGTGAGCCAGGCTGTACAAGAAGGAGCAAGAATCGCCGAGCTTGCCGGCGAGCATTTAATGTCTATTCAAGATACTGTTGCTATTACTAATAAACAGCTGCAATACCTTGGTGAATTTTGCCAGCAAGCTTCTGGCTTTGTTCACCTTGTGGAAGGCTTGAGTACCAAAATTCAGGTTTTGTCCCTGAATACAGCCATCGAAGCCACAAAAACTAGCAAGCAGGAAAGAGGTTTGCTAGCTGCTGCCGAACAGGTGGAAATTCTTGCCCGTCAAGCCCGCGACAGCACCCTAAATATAGAGGAATGGTTCCAGGAACTCCAGGTGGCAGCAACAGACGTTGCTTCTGCTATCGAACCGTGCGATCGCCAAATCAGTGCTGGACTGGAGTCAATCGCCCAAATCCAAAAGCAATTTAGAGCGATCGCCGACATCGCTGCTTGTAGCCTCCAAACAATATCGAAGCCATAGAATTGTCACAAACCCCATAGAAACTGAGAGTTGCTTTCATGAGTACCGATTTTGTCCCCCAACCGCAGAACGATGATCCCTTTCTAGAAGAAGCGATCGATCTGTTACTGTTCTTGGAGCAGGAGTTGCCTAACTATACAAAAGACAGTAACCCTGGTACAGCTTTGGCTCTCATGGAAGCTGCTCACTCTCTGAATTCGATTGCCATAGCAGCTGAGTTAGATGCCATTGCCATAGTTGCGGCTGCACTAGAAGAGATTTTTCAGCTTCTGCATCAGTATCGGGCAACTGTCAACGCCCCAATCGCCTCCTTGTTGTCGGAAGGATTAGATTGCTTACAGATGCTGTTGATGGCATTTTTAACAGCCTCGCAAATTGACGAAGTAGAAATTCTGGAGCGGATGTCTGCCATTGTTGCTCGTCTACAAGCAGAGTTTGGCGGTTCCCAGCAAACAAATCTTGAGACATCGCTAGAGCAACCACAGGAACATCAACCAGTTATTCAGTTTGGCGATCACTTGACCGAGGTAGAATTTTCTGCGGCTCTTCCAGAGCAAGTTATGTTTAAAGATAAGGAAAGTCTTGATAGGAAACAAATAGATGGAACTAGCTCCCAGTCTGGCAGCCTTGTTCGCGTAGATACCGAGCAGCTTCCCATCAAAGTAGAGGAACTAACAAACCTGGAGGAGTATGGGGAAGAAGATTTTCATGCTTGGTTGGGGGATTTTTCTCTGCCTAATGAAACTTCTGTTGCATCCCTAGTTAAATCTGTTCGCGATCGCCATCCACTCTCTTTGCAAGAATCGATTTCTACCATTCTTGCAACAAGTATTCCAACCGCCACACCCATCAATATTAAGCATCTCGAACAACTAAACGCGCTAATTGCAACATTATTAATTAACTATAATCAGCAAGCTTGTCAGGAAGAACAACAGAAACATACCATCGGGCAGTTGCTCCGACAAGTTAAACGATTACAACACCTGCTGGATAATCTACAGGAATGGTCAGGACGTTTAGCAGCAATTTCAGATACCCTTTCTCCTCTCGCTGCTTCTCGCTCTCAGCAATTATACAGTACTCTGCAATCTGTTTTGGCTGAAGCATCTCAGGTGGAATCAACTGTTGATTCGCTGAATAACAATCATCATCAACTCAAACAAGAACTCCTACAGCAGGAAAAGTTACTGAACCATTCTGCCAATTTAGTCAAAAAAGTTACAACTATTCCTTTAAAAGTAGCTTTAGAACCTTTACATCGGCTTTGGTCTCAGTTACAAGCTCTACAAGATAAGTCTGCTAAACTACATTTACAAATTAGCGATATCCAAGTCGATCGGGCATTTAGCGATCGCCTCCATGCTCTCCTGTTACATATAAGTTGCTATTTACTAGAGCAGAGTATTGAGTCTTCCCAAACACGCCAACACCTTGGTAAAAATAGCAATGGTATCATCGAAATTCAAGTTTATCAGCAAGGAAATCAACTGATTATTGATGGCTGTGATGATGGCACAGGACTTAACTTATCTCAAATCTATCAACAAGCTTTAGCCCAAGGACTCGCCCTGACAAAACCAGGGGATATCTTACAAGAACTGGTAATTGAACCAGAGGTTTCATCTGTTTTGTGCGATCGCGCTGCCTTAGAGTTAGGAGTAGAATTAACTGAAGTTTGCAAGCAATTAACAGCTATTCAGGGAAGAATAGTATTGAAGTCTAAAGCTGGACATGGTACAGCCTTCTCCCTCCAAATTCCCCTCGATCAAAAAATTGCTCAACTTATCGTCTGTCAAGCTAACTCCAGAGTCTATGCATTTATTGCCGATTCTGTAGAGCAGATTTATCTATCCCAGTCCGAACAAATCATCCAAACTCAAGCGGGACGCATGTTATTATTGCAGTCTTATGGTAGATCCAGTGGCTTCCTTGGTTATGCTGATGAGCATCTAACAACAGAAATGCTCGTTCCTATCCACTTATTGACTGATGTGCTGATTTGTCCTAGCCACCTTCCCACCTCAGTTACTACTTACAGCACATATACACTAAATGCTTTCAAGCAGGATAAGCCTTTATTAGTATTTCGTTACTTAGACAAACGATGTGCTTTAGAAGTAGATTGCATCATTGGCAAGCAATCCTCTGCGATCCATCCTCTGGGGGAAGCAATTCCAGTTGCTGCTTATATCCAAGGAACTAGCATTGTTGCCAATGGGCAACTGAGCCTGGTTTTGGATGGTCAGCTTCTCACAAAATCTCTAACTTGAACTCAATACCTGCCGAAATGTTTGTTGCACATGAATTACAGCAATTTTAACTTAGCGTGGCAAAACTTACTAGAGAAGAGCGGAAATCCTGTAATCTTGACCTTGTAGCGAAATAATGGTGCAAAAACTTGGCAAGAAAAAGTTTAAAACCAGAGGCAACATCGTTTGAAGTACTCGATTGTGTTCAAAAAAAATGCCCCTCGTGCGGTCAAGCAATGTGGAATGAATACAATAATCCTCGACATATAAGAACGTTAAACGGGGTAGTAGAACTACAGCTAAAAATTCGTCGATGTCGAAATAAGTCATGTCTGCGGTATAAAAAAGCATATCGCCCAGAGCAAGAAGGGTCACTCGCTCTACCACAGAGCGAATTTGGTTTGGATGTGATTGCTTATATAGGAGCGTTACGATACCAGGAACATAGAAGTGTTCCCCAAATACACACTCACCTTGAATTAAAGGGTATATGTATAAGTCAAAGAACGGTCACGCACCTAATTGACAGATATGACGAATTACTTTCTTTATGGCTAAAAGATCATAAAAGGTTAAAAGCAATAGTGGCTAATCAAGGACGGGTGATATTAGCGATCGATGGAATGCAGCCAGAAATTGGATATGAAGTATTATGGGTAATTCGAGATTGCTTATCAGGTGGCTCGAATTACGCTCTCAATTGCAAAAACACCACAAAGCCAGAATTGAACAGTATCGATTTCGCAAAGACCCCAAGGGTTACTTGGCTAATTTAGAGAGTCGTCTTCTCTAGTAAGTTTTGCCACGCTAGGCTTTAACTTCAACACACCACTAGAACACAACCTTTTCAATTCAATGATGTAGTCCTTTACTATGAACCTACTTCTCAATCTGGTGGGAACATTAATCCTTAGTGGTTTCCTCTTTTTTATTTTTGTTGCCCACCGCATAAGCAGCTAAGTCTGGAAATGAAACATTATTTTCTACCGCTATCTTATGGAGTTTTCTAAAAGAATCAGCAACATCAACTGGTATTGTTATTCCTCTAGCTTGTTTTAACCATTCAACTTGGTCATCAATTCCCTTGTATGGATAGTCAAGTGGTTTTTGATACACAAAAACATGAAAAGGAAACTCCATACCGGAATCTTTGATTGGAATAGTGAATCTTTTCATAGATTGCTTAGATGCTAGAGTTTCTAGTGCTTCAGCCCGTGAATTGTCAACCTGCACACCCAATCCTTCTTGATACATCCGTGCCAACAGTTTAGAACCTTCTTTTTTCCCCCAGCGTGAAGTGTATTCAAGTATAGGTTTTGCCTTTTCAAACCTATCTTTCTCAAATAGAAGTTTTCCCGTATGGTAATATGCACCCAAGATATTATCATGTAAGTAGAAATCAAACGAATGTTTCTCAAAAATCGGAAGACAAATATCGTTAATTGTTTTAAAGTCTTCCAGAACATCCTCAATATTTTCACTTTCATAGTTAATTTTCAGCCGTGTTGCATAAGCACCACACACCCAAGCATAACGCTCATCGTAAGTAGATGTGTCTTTGAGAATATTTGTCTTTGAGAAGCGACTTATGACTTCGTTCACATTCGCAAGATTTTCTTGAGGATTTGATTCTTTTTTGAAGCCTTCTAATTTATGGTAAACACTATCTGCTGCAATTAAAGCTATCTCTGGTGAATCACTAAAAACATCATTACTTTTTCCTATGGCAGCTATAATTTTTCCAAAAATATTTTTCTTTTCTACAGCACTATCATAGCTAATTAAATGATCTCGTATATTTGTATAAACTGTTTTTAGTGTCGATACATTAACAGGAAGAGTGTTTCCATTTCCCACCACATCTAACCAATCTGTTAGTACCATATTAAAATATCGATTTGCTGCTTCTTTGTCGCCTCGTTGAAATTTCTCTATATTTATTAAACGAGATGTAATGTAAGCTCGTAACAACTTGAATTCAACATTTGAAGGTTCCATCCGAACAAAAAAGTTAAGATCCCCTCTCACATCAAGTAATTTTGCAATATTTTCATCAGGTGTTCCTTGAAGGCTCTCATCGTAAGCACAATTAACAATTGTGTTTACAAAAGCTGCGGTAAAATTTCCTGACCGATCTACTTTGACAATTTCACAACTTTCCTTTTGATACCTATCTGCTTCTTCTGTTGGCATTAATGATTCAGGGGTTAGGGATAAATTTTTCACATATACCGCGAGAGTACCCTTGAACCTAACATCATCTTTGTCCAGAGACACAGCTTTCCTAGCAAACTCTACAGATAAACGTTGATGTTTCAATGATTTTTCATCATCATTTTTCTCCTTATATAATCTTGATAAACCATTTTCCAGTCCAGCAATTGAACGAATCAATTCAGGGCTTTGCTCTCCTGTATAACTATTCACAAATGAATTTGCCGTACTCAAGATAGACTCAGCTTCATCAAGATATCCATAGTTCATCCGATTCCAAGCATAAGAGAGTGCTATTTCATTTAAAAGCTGGAGCAATTTTGGAGGAACTGTTCCTGTTCCTGAAGCCGAAAACTTTTCCGTAGCAGCTTTTGCCTTCTCGAAAGCCAACCTTAATTGTTTTTGTGCCCCAATACTATCTCCTATTTTTTCTGAAGAACTTCCAATTCGATAGTGAGCTTCAGCACTTTGCCAGAAGTTGCTAGATTGATTATTTTGAATTATGTAATCATGGTAAGGCAAAAATAATTCAAATAACTCCTTCTGAATGGGGGCAAAACCAATAATTTCCTCACTTTTTTCTCCTTGAACTACTTCAGAAACTTCACTTATAAGTTTGGTCATTTCAGCTAAATTTTGATTGGCTTTATCTCTAGCAACAAGGGCACTACCCATTCCTGCTAAAGCTAGCAATAATGTTCCTCCTAATCCAAAAGTAAAACGACGTAATTGTTTGGCGTTACGAGTTTGTATGTCAGCTTGCTTTCTTTGCGCTTCAGCTAACTCTTGAGCCTGTTCCAATTCTCGTTGCCGTTGGGCTTCCTTTTCCCGAGTTTCACGTTCCCAAAAGTTTTGACTTTGGCACAGTAGGTCTTCTGCTGTCTCATCTAGAGTTAAAAACTCTCGCTGACTATTAATAATGTTGTATTTGTCCTCATTTAATAGCGTGCTAAAACGCTTAAAAGCTTCAACCTCCTGATTCAGCAACTCCTGAGCGGCTTTTTGGGCTTGTACTTCTGGGTCAATATCTATTTCATCCAGTAAATAATCGTGAGCTAATTCATAACTAGCTTCATCAGTTTCTTTGTCCTTTTCCACATTGATCAGTCGGCTTTCCACTAATTGAGCTAGTAGGTTATCTAAGCTATCGACAGTAATAATATAATTAGCTAGCATAGCAGCCAAATTACTGCGAGTGCGGCGAATACGGTGTCGTTCGGAAGAAACCAAAGCGATCAGCAATTGGCGAGCCAGTTCTCGTTCATGTTTGGTTGGCAAGGTGCGCTCTAACACCTGGTTCAAGTGACCACGCAAAATTCCTTCGGCTCGACCCTCCTCCTCATACATTTGCTGAGTAATGCTCAAAGATACATGAGGGTTGACAGCCTGCTGTTCTATGAAAACTTGGTATAGAGATGAACAAACCAATTGAATTTGTGGTGGGGTAATCTCATTATCTTGCCCTTTGAGGTCAGCTAACAACTGGTCAACTAAAGATAATTCAAAGCTAACCCCTTGCTGAATAGCTGGTTCAACAATAACAGCTTCAGCCTCAGCCAGAGTTAAACGGTTGAGACGGTAATCATTATCAAAAGGATTTTTAATACGGGGGCGGAAGTTAGCTAAGTTGCCAAAAAACTCACTACGCAAGGCTAACACCCAACGTACATTAAGGCTGTCATCTTCTAGACAGTCAGCTAGATCATTGATAAAGGTGATTCGGTCTGATTCCTCTTTTAGTAAAGTAAAGAACTCCTCAAACTGATCAAGCAGTAAATATAGAGTCGCAGACTGACCTAACACTCCAGTTACTTGATGTAAGAACTCACGCAGAGAGGACTCAGCCAAATTGGGTGTTAGTGCCAGATTAGGCAAAAACGCCTGTTTGATTTTTAGACTAGGTGGAGTATTGTAAGAACGAAGATTAACAGGTAAATGGCCAGCTGCAATTAGCCTGGGTGCAATTCCTGCTTGTAGAAGCGAACTCTTCCCAGAACCCGACTCAGCCTGCAAGACAGTCAAGCGTCCTCGTTGCAGACATTGCAGCATTTCGGAAATAGCTCGTTTGCGGCCAAAAAAAAGCTCGGCATCGTTAAGGTTATAAGATAGTAAACCCTTATACGGGCTACAAACATCCTTATTAACGTTTGCTATAGCAATGGATTTCAATCTTTCAGCAAAAGCTGTAACACCTCTAGCTAAGTGTTCAGCTTCAAAAGCATGGCGATCTCTAGCCTCTTCAATAGCTGTTTGTGCTCGCTCAACAAACGCACTAATATTTTGAACGACTTCCTGCCGACCAATAATTTTAATATCTTGTTCAGTGGTAGTAGAGTTATCAACATGATTATTATCACCTTGTACAACTTTACTCTCATTGCCTTGAGCTGTGTAGTTTTCGCTACCTTCGACAAACTGACTAGCTTTACTGATTGGTTGATTCATAACTCTTCCTAGCTGAATAGACCTCTTGCAGAATTACTTTTGTGTTGTATATTTAAGAAAATATGAATTGAGAATAGTGAGGTTAAAATTTTTGGCAGCAATAGCGAGCGCTAGTTCTTGGAGTTTTAGTTTTTTGTTATTTTGCATCTTTATTTCTGCTACTCTTAATTTACCAAAGAAGGTTAATCATAGGATGAATATTTTCTATTCAATAAATAATATTCAATACAAGATACATCATTGATTATTGTTACTAATTCTAGTAAAGCCAATCAAACACATTCTCGCTAATTAAATACGTATGTACTACTGATTAGCGATCGCAC
>NZ_JACKZS010000138.1 GCF_014222285.1 Nostoc sp. UCD121 | reverse complement strand
CCAAGGGGGTTGCGTGTGGGCAGTAGTAGAATGAACCAGAGATTAGAGGGGGGGGGGGGGGGGGGGGGGGGAGCAGAGGAGACAAGGGGACAAGGAAAATACCCATTCCCAATTCCCTATGCCCAATTCACAATTCAATTACTGCCTTAACTTGCATATTGGTTAAGCTGGCAGCTTTTCGACTGGAAACTTCATCTAGTCGGATATAAACTTCTACTACTCGGTTGTCGATATTGCTGACGGGATCTGTGTTAATGACATTTTGCCGTCGCACTTGCAAACCTTTGCGATCTACGATTCCCTGCAATTCAATGGGGAGATAATCGCCAAATATTCGTACTTGTTGCCCTGAATGAACTTTGCCGATATCGCTTTCATAGACTTCGGCTATGACATACATTTGGCTAGTTTGTCCTATATCAGCAATGCCATCATTTGATACTAATTCGCCAGGATGGGTGTGAATCTCGAATACTTGTCCAGTTTGGGGCGATCGCACTTGGGCCTGTTTTAGATTGACTTTTGCCAGATTCATGGCTGCTACAGCCCGATTGATTTCTGCTTGGGCAGCTTCTACATCTACTCCTCGTACCTCAGCAATTTCCTCAAGGGTTGCCGTGGCCTGTTTTACTTGTTGCTGGCTAGTTGATTGGGTACGATTTAACTGTGCTTGTGCTTCTTGCAGGCTTTTTTGGGCGGTTTCCAGGTTTAAACGCTTACTATCTCGTTGGGAGGCAGAAATTGCACCCTGTTGATATAGTTGCTGATAACGTTCGTCTTCTGCTTGGGCATTCTGCACTTCGGCTTGGAATCGCTCAATTGTCGCTGCTTGAGTATTAATATCACCTTGGCGTTCTGCTTCTAAGCGAGCGATCGCAGCTTTTTGAGCGGCAATTTCACCACGTTTAGCACCTGCTTGGGTGCGGTTTAGGTTTGCCTCTGCTACTTTTACCTGTTCCTCTGCCTCTTTTAATTCTGCCTGCAAGCGATCGCGGCTATTCAAAATTGCAATCAATTGTCCCGCTTTTACCCAATCCCCCTCCTTTACTAACAACTTTTCTACCCGGCTTCCTTCAGCAGATACCGCAGCAGAGAGTTTTATTACCTTTCCCTGTGGTTCAATTCGCCCTAAAGCTGTTACCGTTTTTAACTGTGGCAATTGTGCTGCTGGCACTTGTGTTTCTGGATTTGCATAATTTTGCCAGCGTTTTACTATATAAAAACTTATTCCGCCAACCAATAAAGATGCAATTATACTTATAGCAACAGATGGACGCAGAATAGACTTAGGGAACGTTCTGTACCCTAGCTTTGAGTTTCGCACCATAGATTACCTCTTAACTAGTGGCGCAGAAAAACTAAATAGATTAAGTTTTTATCCTTACTTCTGTTAGTTGTTGTTAATTTATCGATTCAAAGTTCATAAGAAATGAAAATTGTTGACAATTTATCAATTTGCTACGATTTTCTGTATACGATAATAAATCACTCTCCAGTATTAATACCATTTCACTTTAAGGTTGATACAAATAGCCATCAGGAGATCAGGATGACAAAACTAGAGAAAAATCATTTGTATCAGTCATTTTGTGAAATGGTATAAGAGCCTTATGTTAATGATGAGCTAGTTTTCTTTTTGGAAAGTACTTAGGTATAGTAATCGGTTTCCAAATTGCGGGTTGTAACAGTGCCAACAATCAGAGGCAGATTAAGCCAAAAACAAATGTTTTTTGTCATGATAAATTAATAATCTTTAATTCCTAAAAAATCTCTTTAGATTTGATATTTTTATAATTTTTTGTGATATATTTTCACTGTTAAAAGTTATTTTTATAAATTAATTCTGTTAGCGTATCCGCAATTTTTTCAGGTGTCATAAGCTTTTATTTAGATATAGCTTCTAAATATCTATCCACATAATAAGGGCGCACAGCTAAGTGTACGCCCCATAAATAAATGTATTCCACTGAATTGAAATATTTGATTTAGCTGATCGAATTGCTCAAAAATACGATGCCGATCGCACAGAAAGCGAAGCCAGCAATGCTAATTTTCCAGGGTAGAGTTCGGTTTATTTCTCCCATACCCATTGCACCACCAATTTCTCTGGCACTCATGGCAACCACGAACAGAGTCAAGCTCATACCTACTATATAGGCAATCAGTGGGAGCATTTCTGCCCCAATAATAGACTCAGCAACAGTGTAACCCTGAAATAAACCAGCACTGATGCCCATCAGAGCAAGTACTACAAAGTTTGGTTGATTTGGCATCATCAGCATAGTACTAAAAAGGATGGTAGAAATAGCGATCGCTATTTCTATGCCTGGGAAATTTAGCTGGAATAGATGAATTACAATGCCCAAAATTGCTGCTAAGACAAAATATCCAGCGATCGCAGCGCCACGAACAAACATAGATGACAGTAAGCCAATAGCAACAATCCCCACTAAACAATCTAAGGCAATTACTGGATCTGCCAATCCCCAGAGAAAGCCTTCCCACCAGGTAGTGATGGTATGACTATCTGGCGTTCCACTCAATGAACTCAGTAAGCTAATCAAAATTAAGGCTGCGATCGCTCCAATATGGTGATCCATTAACTTCGAGGTGTAAAATTCCTGTGAAGCACGGAATTCTGATAATTTCCTTTTGAACATCACTATATGCCAAATTAGTTTTTTCGGTAATTTATACTACCCGTCTATCCCAAAAAACTAACGTGGTAATTACACCACTTTGTACTAGCTTCATGAAGTTATCCAAAGCCAGCGTTCTACTTTTACACTATCTATCGGAATCAGGCTGAGAAGGTAGACCAAAATTACTTTCAGAATCAGCGTCAGACTTTGTGTAAATGGAATCAGCAAGACGTACCGGATATTACTGAAATAGAACGCAGTCATGCGATCGCCAAATTTCAAGGTAATGACAATCCATTCGTGCTAGATGTCACATTAGCTGAACGGGCATACTGTAATCCCTAAAGATTTGGGTAGCACAACTGTGCTACCCAATAAACAATAAAATATGCTTTTCGGTCAAAACTCTAATGCAATAATTCCTCAACTTGATGCTGGCTCCACAAAGTTCTGTATAAACCCTGTTGTTGCAATAGTTCTAAGTGATTGCCTATCTGAACAATTTTTCCCTTTTCCATCACAAAAATTCTGTCAGCCGCAGCCGCAGCAGATAATTGATGGGTAATGAAAATTACTGTTTTGCGTTCAGTACCACTGGAGAGATTTTTGAGGATTTGCGTGGCTGTTTGATTATCCACACTAGAGAGAGCATCATCCAAAATTAACACTGGCGCATTGACCAGCATAGCTCTAGCTAAGGCAGTACGTTGTCGTTGACCACCAGAAAGAGTAATACCGCGTTCACCAACAAGAGTTTCATATTGCTGAGGAAAACTGTTAATTTCTGATTCAATTTTGGCAAGTTTAGCAACAGATTCTATCTGCTCTTGTTCGCTAATTGGATCGCCATAGCGGATATTATTTTTGATTGTAGTGCTAAATAGAAAACTATCTTGAGGAACGTAAGCGATCGCACCTCGTAAATCTGCCAAAGCTATTTTAGTAATATCCAGCCCATCTAAAAACAATTGTCCTGATTCAATATCCAACAAGCGCGGTAAAGCATTCGCCAAAGTGGATTTTCCCGAACCAATTGCCCCAACAATGGCCACGGTTTCTCCAGGAGCAATAGTAAAGTTAACGTTTTCTAAAGCTGGAGTAGAAGAACCAGGGTAACTGTAGGTGAGATTTTTCGCTGTCACTTCCCCTTTAAGTTCAGCTGCTTGTAGATGTATGACATCGGCTGCATCTTGAATTTTCGGTGTGACAGAGAGAATAGATTCCAGGCGATCTATACTAACTTCACCTCGTTGGTAGGCAGTAATTGTGAATCCTAAAAGGGCTGTGGGGAAAACTAGACGCTCTACATAAATTAACAGTGCTAAAAAGTCGCCAACCTGAAGTGCCCCAGAAGACATCCGCGCTGCCCCGAGCCAGATAATTACCAGCGAACTCACATTAGCTAGCCCACCAATTAGCGGAAACAGGGTATTTCGGAGTTTTGCCAGTTCCAAGTTAGCAGTCAGTAACTGCTGATTTTTCTTGGAGAAGGCTCGACGCTCGTTTGCTTCTTGGGCATAAATTTTAATTAAGGCAATGCCACTAATATCCTCCTGGATGAGTTCGCTGATTTCAGAGAGTTGCTCCTGGACTGCTGCTTGTTGTTTGCGTAAGCGATCGCTAAACAGACTCACCAACAAGAGCATAAAAGGGTAAACTGCCAGAGACGCTAGCGTCAGATCCACACTAATCGCTAGCATTACTGGCAGTGTCAGGGCGTAGGCAAACACCGTATTTGCCAAACTCAAAACGGCAAAACCCAATAACCGTTTGATATTGTCCACATCACTGGTTGCCCGATTAATCAAATCGCCAGCAGTATTACTGGCAAAATAAGCCGGCTCCAGCTTGAGTAAGTGTTCAAAAATCCGTTGTTTCAGGTCAAATTCCACCTGACGACCCACACCAAATAGCCAAATGCGTGATGCCATCCGCATTAGCCACATCGCCGAACTGAGTAAGACAATAATTACTACATAATGTAGTATTTCGTTCCAGTTGAAAGTTGTTGAGAGTTTATCAACACCAGCACGAATCAACCAAGGGATATAAACGCCCAGTGCATTGACAGACAACAAAGCGAGAATGCCTAATGACGCTTCCCGCCAATGGGGTCGTAGATAAGCACTGAGTTTAGCGATTCGTCGAGATTTTGCCATTAAAGCAATTTTGCAACTTTATCATCCTAGATTAACTGCTAGCCCAAGCAGGCAGCTATGTACAGGGAATGGGGAATGGGGAAGGGAAAAACCTATTTGGGGACGGTGGCTAACTAATTCAACCCTTTGCCCTTTGCCCTTTACCCTTTACCCTTTACCCTTTATCCCTTTTTTTTACTTTATTACCGTTGAACACGCATGAACCTGTAAACTTCAGCGAGATAACTTTCCCAAGTTCTTGTTGTCAATTGCAACGTTTCCGAATTTGGTACAAAGTCTTCAAGTCGTAAACCGCGTGTGCGAATATCTTGAGGATTTCCTTGTAATAGGTAGGGAGGCACTCTCAGATTATAAGAAATAATGCTATCTCCCTTTACATCTGAGATGTTTGCTGTGGTGTTTGGTTGCAATAATGCCACCAGTGTCCCAGATGTTGGTGCAGCAGATGCTACAGATGTGTCACCTGTCATTGCTAGAGGTGCCCTATAGAGGAAATAGGCTACTGCTGGTGTACTTGCCAACAGCAAAATCGTCAGTGCCCAACCTATCAAGTATCCTCCTGGTTTTTCGATTCCACCTCCTTTAATTTTTTGAGCAGCCAAAATCATCAGTAAAACAGAGGCCCCCAGAGGCTTGAGTGGAAAAGATAGCATTCTCCACAAAGATGCCACAGCTGGTTCACTGGGGTTAAGAAATGAAAGGGCTACGATTACTAAGATAACGACTAAGATTAATCGCCCTACAAAAGTTCCAGAGGGATAAAATCGCTGGAACAAAGAATATACGATAGTGCCAATCAGCAGCCACAGCAGTACCCGGCTTAGCAATAGAAACATAGATTAACTCTCAAATTTTCTGGTGCGGTGAGCCAGTGTGGTGATAAGACAGTCCACTTGACTAGGGGTTTTCATGCCCCAGGAGGAACTGTCCTGCATGGTTTCCCTGTATAAAACAACTAGTGACTTCTTAGCCGCGACGCTAGAAGCGTCACCCATAAGGGTCAACCTAGAGGTTTCGGGAAATGGATTTATTTTATTGTCAAATTGTAATCGTACTGTTTGACTTAAAATACTTCAAACCTCACACCCAAAGACTACCGTCGTAGTGATTTTAGTTCAAATTTTTAACACTGCGTCTATTATTTATAATTTTCCAGAAGAGTAATGTGGCACCGGTAAACTAAATTAATTGAGTAATCCACTTAAAAGGAAAAACTATGTCGTCTGGAAAGCCTACCATTTTGGTAACAGGGGGAGCTGGATACATTGGTTCTCATACGGTGCTAGCTTTAAAGCAAGCGGGTTATAACATTGTCATCCTTGATAATCTGGTCTATGGGCATCGTGACCTGGTAGAAAAGATTTTACAGGTAGAACTGGTAGTAGGGGATACAGGCGATCGCGCCTTGCTAGATCACCTATTTAAAACCCGCGATATTGCTGCTGTGATGCACTTTTCTGCCTACGCCTACGTAGGAGAATCAGTAACTGACCCGGCTAAATACTACCGCAATAACGTTGTTGGTACTTTGACCCTGTTAGAGGCGATGCTGACAGCATCTGTAAAGAAATTTGTCTTTTCTTCTACCTGTGCTACCTACGGCGTGCCAGAATTTGTACCGATTCCAGAAAACCATCCCCAAAATCCGATTAATCCTTATGGCGCTACAAAGTTGATGGTAGAGCGGATTCTTTCTGATTTTGATGTTGCTTATGGTTTTCAATCAGTGCGTTTCCGCTATTTTAATGCTGCTGGTGCTAATCCCAATGGCTTACTCGGCGAGGATCACAACCCAGAAACCCATTTGATTCCTTTGGTGCTGATGACAGCTTTAGGCAAACGAGAATCCATCTCAATTTTCGGCACCGATTACCCCACGCCCGATGGTACTTGTATTCGTGATTATATTCATGTTAACGACTTAGCAGATGCCCATATTTTGGGATTGGAATATTTATTAAAAGGTGGCGATAGCGAAGTTTTTAATTTGGGTAATGGTAGCGGCTTCTCTGTCAGAGAAGTAATTGCAGCCGCCGAACAAGTTACAGGAACTTCGATACCAGTAGAAGAACGCGATCGCCGTCCCGGAGATCCCCCAATTCTTATTGGCACCAGCGAGAAAGCCAGAACAATCTTAGGCTGGCAACCTCAGTATCCATCCATCGAAGATATTGTCGCTCATGCGTGGCAGTGGCATCAAAAGCGACATAAGTAGGGAATGGGGAATGGGGAAGGGGGAATGGGGAATGGGAAATGGGAAAGAAGACTTGGTGACAAGGAGAATTGGGGACAAGGGGAAAGACTTGTTGTAAGTTCTAAACTTTTGTCACCTTGTCCCTCTGCCTCCCCTGTCTCCTACTCCCTACTCCCTACTCCCTACTCCCCACTCCCTCCTCTCATGTTTCGCAGTACTACAACTAAGATGCCGATAAATCCGAAGATTGGCAGTGCGATCGCCCAAATTGGTAATTTCTGAGATTCACCCTCTACTAAATCACCATTGACATCTCGCTGAATTTGTGTGTTTTGTGTAGAACCGCCTGCTACAGTAACTTCAAATTTGAACTTAAAAGGTTTGAATCTTGCCCCAGAGACTGGTTTACCATTTAGTTGCAACTCATAAATACCTGGTTTAGGAAAGGTAATTTCTGTACCTGGAATACCTTGATAACGTTCAGCTGCTACAGCTTCTAACCGTGGTTCTAGCAGTGCAGGCTCTCCGGTTGCATAAGGTTCAGCGTAAACAGCCAACCGACAATTACACTGTGACAGGGGAATAACCCTTCCGCCTCTGCGAGTAAGCGCAAACCAGACTTGGGAGGGTTCTCCAGCCCGAGGATTATCATTAGGCTCAATGTGGAGGGTGCCACCAACATCTCCAGAAACTTCCACCTTATGAGCAGATGCAGGGTAAGGATTAGTGACTGGTATAACTAAGAAACTCAGGAATAATAAATACTTTATTGCTCCTTGACTCTTCCAAAAAATGGCTTTGAGTAGGTGATGCCTCTGTTTTTGACTCGTTGGGATTGAGCCAGAGTACAAGGATAATTTACCGCGATTTTGTTGGGGGGACATAAAACTTTTCTACGGCTAACTTTGACCAAAAAAAACGCGAACGCACTAGTAAGACACTGAGGGTAATAATTCCCATCAGTACTGCCGCTAAGTTATTTCCCCAAGTTGATTGCAAGGAACCCAGATAATGGGAACCAATCAACACAGCATGAATAGCACTCAAGAGCAAGGCTGGCACACCCAATAGATGAATCTGTCGCCAACGCTTGCCCAAAGATTTCTGCAACGATTCCCAACTCGTTAAAGCGGCGGGGGACATTAATACCAATGCTACAGCACCCGCAGCCATACCCCACTGAAATTCTGGCGGCATAAAAGAAAAGGCGGCAAAATTCCATTGCAATGAGTGTTCTATCATGTGGAAGGTGTGAACCACAGAAAGCACAAAAGATCCCACCCCCAAGGCGCGGCGATAACGCAATGGTGAAGCCCACAACCCACTAATAGGACGCGCAATTAACGCCAATATTAAGCAGAATAAAGCAGCATGTCCGGTGTAATCCACCATTGTGTCCCCAGTCCGTAACAGGGTAATGATGCCAATGATGAGTGTCACCCAACCGCCTAATCGAAATAACTGACTGCGCTTGTCTTTACTTACCAACGATGTGGAGATGCCTACACCTAGCATAGTGGGCAGGGTTCCCAATCCAAAAGCCAGCATGGTTGCCCCACCCATCCATAAATTGCCAGTTTCAACGGCTTTGATTTGGGCAGCATACAGGAAGCCACAGGGCATTAAACCCCAAGTCATCCCCAAAAGTATTGGTGTCCACCATTTGGTTTTAAAGGAAAGCTTAACCATTCCTGTGCTGAGGCGATCGTGTAGCCTACCTTGTAATAGGGGATGTAACACAGGAATACGCGGGAGCAAATCGGGTTTTACTTGTCCTAAGCCAAACCAAATCAGCATCACACCAGTCAAAATTGCCATCCAGTGCCGAAAGTCGCTGCCAATACCCGCTAGCTGTCCACTTTGCAGCAATACAGAACCTAACGCCCCAATGCCAGCACCGACTAGAGCATAGCTCAACATCCGCCCCAGGTTTAGCAAAAGATGAAATTTTAATTGTTGTCGCCAAGTATTCGGCTTTTCTAAGGGTGATGTCCCTTTCGGCTGATGAGACAGGGAAAATGCCACTGTTAAAGGGCCACACATCCCAAAACAGTGCCCAAAACTCCCCAGGAACCCCAGGATTGAGATCAGCAACAAATCTACCATAAAAAAAGTCCTGAGTTCTGAGTCATGAGTTCTGAGTGCCAGAATAAAGATTTTGAATAAGTAATAAGAAATTCTTTTTCTTCTTTACTTAGTACTCAGCACTCCTCTAGTGCGGCACTTTACATAAAGTTGCGATCGCTGTCAAAAGACAAGTTGTCAAACTTGACATTATATAAAAAAGTAAAAAAGTTTGCGTGTAAACATTTATAAAAATAATTTTACAAATAAATAAAGTACACTATGCCCAGCTATCCCCAATTTATTGAGTAAAGTAGGCGAAAGTGTGAACGGGGTATTATTTTGACCTCACAAAATTTAAATCTGCTGTATAAATTATTTTGACAGGCTTAGTGGTAGTATAACTGTGAATCTTGTCCAACCTTGAGTACTGGTAAATTCTATTGTGCCTTGGAGATATTCTACAAGCTTCTTAACTAATGCCAAGCCCAATCCTGTCCCGCCATTTTTCCAGAAATCGTTGTCAGGAATCCGGTAAAATGGATCAAAGATTCTAGATTGATCTTTTTTAGGGATTATTACACCAGAATTGCTAATTCTAATTTCAAAGAAGGGGACTTGAGAATCAATTTCTATCTCAGATTGAGCATCTTCATTAATGAAATCTTTTTTCAGGTAGATGATATCAGCAGTTAATTGAATCTCTTCATCGGGAGGGGAATATTTGCAAGCGTTGTTGAGTAACTCTGAGACAATTTTGGACAGAAGAGCTAAGTCGGTAACTATCGGTGGTAAGTTTTGAGGGATACTAACTTGGAAAATCTGTTGCTGAGAGCGAGCGCGTTCTCGGAAATATAAGGCTAAATGGGGGAGCCACTCTTGAAGTTGAAATGATCTTAATTCTAATGGATAGACATCTGTATCAACCATTTGCATAGATAGCAGATTGTTCACCAAATCTAGCCCTTCTTCACACTGTTGACGCAGAATAGTTAGGTAGCCAGCTACAGACTCAAATGGAGAAAGTAATTCTGAATTGAAAATTCCTTCTCGCTCAAGAATATTTTCTAGCACGGAGATTGTCATTTTGATATTCTTTAATGGCATTTTCATTTCATGAGAGGTGGTTGCTAAAAAATCCTCTTTAAACTGGTTTAGCCGTTGCAATTGTGATAATTGCTCTCGTTGATAGCAATTGAGTGCTGTTTGAATAGCAACATAAAGTTGTTGTTCTTTGATAGGTTTGAGAATGTAACCAAAAGCAAATGTCAATTTAGCCCGATCCACCGTGCTTTTGTCAGAATGTCCAGTAATGTAGACAATAGGGATTTGAAAACGATTCCAGATTAGTTCCGCCGCATGAATACCGTCCATCTCACCCTGCAACTGGATATCCATCAAAACCAAGTTTGGGAGTAATTCAGCAGTTTTTTCAATTGCTGTTTCTGCGGAATCAGCAATATCTAAAACAGTGTATCCTAGCAATTCTAAAGTTTCTTGTAAATTCATAGCCAGGATATATTCATCCTCAACAACCAGAATCCGAACTATCTCTGTTGTCTGAGTGTTTGACAAAATACTGTCTATGTTCATAAGCTGATTTTTCTCAAATAAATTTGGAAGTATATAAAAATAATAAAATGCTATGAGCTAGCTTTTGTACTCCGGGCGAAAACGCCAAAATATCGGAGTTTGGTTAAAAATTTATTTGAAACATCTGGGCATTTATTTTTTCGATATCTCTGAACTTTCTTTGATACTGATAAACAATATGGAAGGAATTCAAGGCTCGATCTAAGTACTTACTTACCCTCGCACAGTAAATATAAGTTTTAATTATTTTAGAATCAAACTTTGGAGGCAATTTACCAGTATTATCTCAACCAATATAACCTAACGCCATTATAGTTTTAGCAGATAAAATCCTATCTTGATCCGCTCTTGAATTATATGGACACCCCAGACAACCAACAACTTGGATCATAGATAATTAAACTTAAACAATATAAAGATTTTATGTGAGCCTACGCTTTGTTTATGTAGTGGCGATTTATGAATTGCCCCTATAGCCTGTAGTTTTGCATCAGTCTTATAGGCGGATCTTCAAACAGAAATTGATATTAATACAAATTGAATGAGCAAAGGATAAATCACATGAAAAAATGGATTTGGCTAATGCTGTTGCTGTTAGTGACTGTTGCTGTGTTGGGTAGCAGAGGTAACACGCTTTTTGAACAGCGTCCCTCACCAGGAATTGTTGAAAGCATTCCTGTGGAAACGCCGCAACCACAACTAGAGTTAAAAAAAGTTGATGATCCCCTACAAGTGTCTACTGATAAGCTATTAAACCATATCCAAAAGTTAAATTTTCAGCGTTACACGACAAAAGAGCGATCGCTCACTCGCACTTATATCACAACTGAACTGAAAAAATTCGGCTGGAAGCCCAAATTGGAAAAGTTCTCTGAGGGTGTAAATATTTTTGCTGAACGTATAGGAACTAACAAAGCCGCTAAAGCAATTCTCGTAGCAGCGCATTACGACACTGTTGCCTTATCTCCCGGTGCTGATGATAACGCTAGTGGTGTAGCTGTAGTGCTAGAAGTTGCGCGGTTACTTGGTTCTCGTCCCACGCCACGGACGTTACAGCTAGCTTTTTTTGACCAAGAGGAAGCAGGGCTTTTGGGTAGTCAGGCTTTTGTGAGTAAGACAGCACGCTTGCAAAATTTAGACGGAGCGATCGTTATGGATATGGTTGGTTATGCTTGTTACACTGTTGGGTGTCAGAAATACCCGGCGGGTTTGCCCGTTACCCCACCTAGCGATAAGGGCGACTTTTTGGCAGTGGTTGGTGATACAGAACATTTGTCTTTACTGAATGCCTTTCCAAGCTCACAGATTCTCTCCTCAAGCGTCCTGAATAAACAGGAATCAAATTTGCCACCAGTCCTAATACTACCAATTCCTTTTAAAGGTTTACTGACACCAGACACTTTACGTAGTGATCATGCACCATTTTGGTATCAGGGAGTGGGCGCTGTGCTAGTGACAGATACAGCAAATTTACGGACTCCGCACTATCATCAACCTAGCGATGTTCCAGCGACTATCGAGCGATCGTTTTTTACAGGAGCAGCGCAGATTGTGGTCAATGCTACTAGTAACTTGTTAAATAAAAATGAGGTTTTGCAAACTCAACCACCAAGCTGAGTGAATAGTTTGTACTTCGTAATTCGTAACTTAAAGAACAAAGTACTAATTCGGCGTAGCGGTACTAGTATTTGGTTCAGGTAAAGTCAACGTCCAGTTCTGTTTATCATTGATTTGGAAGTACAAACCTTGGAAAATGAGCCGCAAAGCCGTTCGAGTTCTAACAAACTTCTGTACCAAATAAGTTCCTGGTTCAGCAAAGACACCATTAAAGTTTTTTTTATAACCAAATTGTTTTGAACAGTAACTACCGGCTCCTTGGACTGTTACTACAAAAAATGGAGATTGTTTGTATTCATTAGGAATCATAAAGATTCCATATACATGGTGACGACCACGCCACGGCTGAACAATAACCTTAGTAGCATTTACTTGAAATTTTTTAGTTTTTGATACTAAAAGATCCCCGAAATTACAATCAGAATCATTCACAGGCCACCACAGTGTAATAATACTCAGGGAGAGTAACAAAATTAAAATATAGCGGAGTCTGCGACGCATAAAGCCAAGAAAGATTGTTGATGCGGCTAGTAGAATTTAATGAGTAATGATAGTGCAGCTACAGCAGTAAGACTATCGACCTGCAACACCTCTGCAACACCTTCTAAAAGGCAAAGAAAAAACATTAAGCGGTCGTTTAAAATTTGCTGTTAAAAAAATTGCATTCACTCAATTTTGAGCCTTAGTTTCTAGATGAACACATACATAAATCTAGTTGCTCTCGATAAATGATTTTTGATTGTTGCTAACAAAATTTTGACATTGTTGAAACCGATAGAAATGCTGAAACTTTTGTAACTAAGAGAAATTTGTATTTAATAATTCAAGATCCAAAATCTAAAATTTGATGAGGATATCAGCCGACAAAAAGTGCAAATTGGAGATGCGTAGTTTACCGCCGCAGGCATCGCTTCGCCTGTTCTATAGTTTAGTTACAGTATTAAACCTAGCGGAGAAACAATCAGACTTTTGTGGCTGTTAACACTGATTCATGCTCAAATTTTTAGCTGTGATGAATTCTACAATTCGTTACTTTTGATGAGCTTTGATTGCTTTGAACAGATCGGGGCGATTCTTATCAAGCTCAGGAAAACATCGGCTTTGATTTCTGAGCGATTAAAGGGGTAGTCAAATACACAAATATTCGTTATATTCCCCGAAGTAGCAGTTGGTATAAATGTTTATGGGAAGAAGTTTGAAAAATCTTAAGACAGTTGCAGGTTTCTTTAGTGCAATTGTACTTACACAGTTTGGGGTAAATACTTCGGCTATTGCGGCTGACACTGTTGTTGTGCGTTTGGGTGTATTTACAGAATCTATATCCCTGACTGAGTTGCAAAATGCTGCCAAAACAGGGGAATTGCCTCGGAGCTTGCAGCCTTACACTAAAGGATTATCTGAACAACAACGCCGCTTTCTATTAGGGGCACTAGGTATGAATATACCGATGAACGTTGTCACGATTAATAAGTTGCTTAATACTCAGATTGGCACAACTATTCTCAATGACTTCGCTACAGCCTTAGCCCGAAAGGACAATGCTGGGATACAAGCACTGAGAGGAGGATTGGTATTAGGCTCTACTGCACCGCAGGGTCTGTCTATATTGAGTTTTATCGCTGCTTATCCGAGTAAACGCTTAGAAATTGATTTACCAAAAGCTTTTATAGTTGCAGGGAGTTTGAATACAGCTTTTTGGCGCACCCAGCAATTTATGCTAGCCATTGCTCCCCGGCTCGACTCGACAACACCGCAGATTGCTTTCCCTTTTGATCCCAGCCAACCCGGAACGGCTCAAGTAAAAATACTCAACTTAAGCCTGAATGACCAAAAGCGCGATCGCAAAATTCCAGTTGATATTTACTGGTCAAATGATGCAACTGCCAATAAACCCTTAATTGTCTTCTCTCACGGCTTAGGATCAGTCCGCACGGACTTGCGTTACCTGGCAGAACATTTAGCATCACACGGTTATGTAGTAGCTGCTTTAGAACATCCTGGTAGTAATGAGGATAATATTAATTCTGCATTACAAGGCAAAACCAGACCTGTGAAGCCTCAAGAGTTTTTAAATCGCCCTCAAGATGTTAGTTTTATTCTCGACGAATTAGAAAAGCTCAACCAAACAGCTAATCATTCCCTACAAGGGAAACTTGCGACCACAAACGCGATGGTTGTTGGTTATTCTTTTGGTGGTGGTACAGCTTTAACACTTGCGGGAGGAGAGTTACAACTAGAACGGCTCAAACAACGCTGCAAAAAGAACTTGGCTATCTTAAGTCTAGGAGAAGCTATGCAGTGCATCGCCCAAGAACTGCCAGAAAATACCTATCAATTACGGGATACGAGAATAAAACAGGCGATCGCTCTCAATCCTACAACTTCTCTGATTTATGGCGAAACTGGGTTAACTAAGGTGCAAATTCCGACTCTAGTGTTAGCAGGTTCCGCAGATAAAACCACCCCAGCTTTAACTGAACAGATTGTGGGATTTGACAAAATTCCATCCCCCAAATGGCTAGTTGGTATAGTTGGGGGTACTCATCTGAGTGTAAAAGACCCCAGTAAAACTATGGATCAGATCGGGCAACCAAATACACCCATTAGTGGCGGTGAAGTTGTAGGCGAACAAGCAGCAGATATTCGCAAGTACCTTAAAGCTATAACTTTAGCGTTTGCTGCACAGATGACACCACAAGCTAAAAACTACGCTGTGTTTCTGACACCAGATTATGCTCAGTTTGCTTCGACTAAAGCATTTCCATTTCGCTTAATTACGCAGATTCCTTCTGATGCTATGGCAGTAGTGAAAGAATTTGCTGATAAATAAGGAGCTGGCAATTAAACCAATAAACATCTTCAGAAATTAATTATGCGTTACCTGAAACCCTTGTAGAGACGTTGCATTGCAACGTCTCTACATTCATTTTCACCAAATGTCTAATATTTAGTTCTTTAAGGGAGCCAGTTACTAGAACCTTGGCTCCCAAAGTTCTAGTAACTGGCCTTGTCTTACTCTTTAATCAGTCGCAGCTAATTATACAAATTCTCTGGAGATTTGTACTGAAAAATTCTTCAATGCTCTCTTCCTTTGCGTCCTTCTCTGGGAGATGCAGCGCGTTGGCACAAGCCTTTCATAGAAATGAGGGTTTGTTTAAATTAAGCGCATTTTCATGAAGAATAGCAGGACTTCCGCATGGACAGGAAAGACGAAATATAGATCAATACGCTTCAGTTATTGTCAAAAAGCATAAAATGTGTGGGGGCGATTCATGTAGATACAAAGCAGCTGCTTTATGAGTTCTCCAATCGAGAACCCAAAGGATATTGCCCCTACAGTACAGGTGTATTTACCATCAGAAAATGATTAATAAAAATCTGAAATGGCATATTTCAGTTGATACAGAACATGATTCTTGTGTTCAGTGTATAAGTAATGAAGAGGTATAATACGGCAACGGTCATGATGCCTTCTCATAGCGAAGACACCAAGTAGGAACGGCAAAAAAAGTATTGAGACAAAAAAACCTGTGTGTATAAAAGCACTAAGCTGATATTAGGCTGTTAATGAAAAACTAAACTTTTACAGTAAAAATAACTATTTGGATATAAACTTTATAATATCTTTGTTGAAAATCATGGAAGCTTAAGAGTGTAAAAAAATAAGAGCATCTACTGGATAATACATGATGTATGTCTTTTAGCTCAAATACCAAGAAGCAATAGGCATAAATTGCTTTGTGTAAAAATCTCTTTGTGTATTAATTGGTGTAATTTTTTTGACTCGCAAAAATGCCTTAGCATTTTTATTTGCTACAAAGTATAAATAAACCAAAAATAAAAAAGTTAAGGCTTGTTTCGTTTACTTAGATAATAGTTAGTTTTAGGCACATAATTTGGATTCAGATTTCAAAAATTCTTCTATTTCACCTAAGCTGATGCAATTATATACAATTCTTGAAATCGAACAACTCCAGGAAGACGAAGACCGTCCTTACTTACTTAAAACTATAGAGTGGGTGAAAAGTTTTTTAGCAAGACCTCATCCTAACTTAGGAAGACCCGGTGCAGTTTGCCCTTTTGTACCTCACTCTCTCAAGTCAAACAGTATTCGTCTAGCAGTTATTCGTACCAAAGATTTGTATCCAGAACAACTAGAAGAGATTGTTGGAAGCTATAAAGATATCTTTCTGAAAATGGAAGTTAAAGAGCAGGAATTAGCAATAAACAAAGCTTTTTTACTTATTTTTCCTGATGTTCATATAGAGGACGCTTGTAAATTAATAGATAGTGTCCAACAAAAACTTAAACCTTTGTTTGTTGAGTCAGGACTGATGATAGGAGAATTTCATAAACGTAATGAAACTCCTGGTATGCACAATCCAGATTTTCGTCCACTTCGTAGCCCTATACCCTTATTGGCTATACGGTTTATGGTTGAAGCTGACCTCCCCTTCCTTCTGAGTCCGACTGATCCACGCTTACGTATTAGATATTTGGAAGCTTATTTAAAGTGTTTTGATAACAAATTTACGGATGAAACAAAGTTTAGAAATGCTCATCAAGCATTGGCTTTAGCCAAAGAGCAACTTAAACAAGAAAATTTGGTGCATTAGTTAAAATTCAGAATTATCAATACTCTACCCATGAAGGGATAGAGATTTATAAATGGAAGGTGTGTTGCACTGTTGCTAACACACCCTACTAGATAAATTAGAGCAGATTTCAAGTTTGTAAGGTACAAGAGTAGCCCACTCGCGCGATCGCTTATCCTCCCCAAGGCATCGAGGAGTGTACTCATTTACTTGCAAAGTTCTGTATGCTTTGGAATACCCTTAAGTTAATTACCTTCCCCGATCGCTATAAAATTAAAAGACGACTTTTCTTTCTTAACTTCCAGTTGTGCAGAAGTTGATCCAGATTGTTGTTTAACTTCCAGATCCCATATAGAAACTTGGAATTTGTTGAGGTCTGTATCCTTAACAACAATTTGATTATCTGCTCCCCAACCATTGAGAGTGGTAACTACAACTGGAGTAGTCACAAAAGGTTGTGAAAACGTAATTACATACAATCCTGGTTCAGATGATTGAACTTCAAATCCTTCACCGACCTGTTTTGTTCCATCATCACTAACTGTTCCGTAAATAATTTTTTGTGTCATATTTTTCTTGATTTTCTCATCTGGGAATTTCTCTGTATAGTATACCTGCCAAAGTGTATCAATGCGTTGAGGGCACACTAACCCATTCTGTTGTGCTTGTGAATAGGTCAGGATTTACAGCAATTGGTACATGGAGCGATCGCAGTTCAGCTTGAATTTAGCAAACAAAAATATTCCCGAACCTATACCCCACAAAAAAGAATTAATTATCTCAAAGCCTTATCTAATCAATACTTGGGTTATTGAGTACATGATTAAGACATATTAATAGATGCGCTATTTCAGATGAGATATTCATATATGCAGTATTTATTTAAAGTTAACTGAAAAGCGCATAAGAAACTGCTCGCTTGGCAATGCCTACCTGACTCTGGCTATTTTTAATTCTTCTATTTACGTGTTCTGATAATGCAGTTGAGAGACGGGGACAAAAATCATATTATGAACAAAACCTTTGCAACCATTGATGGAAATGAAGCTGTCGCCCGTGTTGCTTACAAACTAAATGAAGTGATTGCCATTTATCCCATTACCCCCTCTTCAGCAATGGGTGAATGGGCAGATGCTTGGTCAGCAGAAGGTCGTCCCAACCTCTGGGGTACTATTCCCAGTGTCGTGCAGATGCAAAGCGAAGGGGGAGCGGCTGGTGCTGTGCATGGGGCATTGCAAACAGGTTCCCTGAGTACTACCTTCACAGCATCTCAGGGATTATTGTTGATGATCCCCAACTTCTACAAGATTGCTGGTGAGTTGACTAGTGCTGTAGTTCACGTTGCTGCGCGTTCTTTGGCTACCCACGCTTTATCAATTTTTGGTGATCATAGCGATGTCATGGCAGCCCGTGCTACTGGTTTTGCATTACTGTGTTCTGCTTCGGTACAGGAAAGTCAAGATTTTGCTCTCATCGCCCATGCTGCAACCCTAGAGGCGCGAGTCTCGTTTATGCACTTCTTTGATGGCTTCCGTACTTCCCATGAAGTGCAGAAAGTTAAACTGCTTGCAGATGATGATTTGCGATCGCTCATCCACGATCATCTCATACTCGCCCACCGCAGTCGTGCCCTCACCCCAGATCGTCCAGTATTGCGAGGGACTGCCCAAAACCCTGATGTCTACTTCCAAGGACGGGAAGGCGCTAACCTTTACTACAAGTCCTGTCCAGAAATTGTCCAGCGCATCATGGATCAATTTGGAGAACGCACGGGGAGGCATTATAAAATCTATGAATATTACGGCGCTAACGATGCCGAACGGGTCATTGTTCTCATGGGTTCAGGCTGTGAAACCGTCCATGAAACAGTAGATTATCTTAACACCCGTGGTGAAAAACTTGGTGTGCTAAAAGTCCGGCTTTATCGCCCCTTTGATGTGCAAAGGTTTGTTGCAGCATTGCCCAATAGCGTCAAAGCGATCGCAGTTCTCGACCGCACTAAAGAAGCAGGTAGCGCCGGAGAACCTTTGTATTTGGATGTTGTGGCTGCTATCCATGAGGCGTGGGGAGAAGAGGCAGGGGAGCAGGGAGCAGGGAGCAGGGGGGAGGATCTTCTCCCCTGTCCCCTGTCCCCTGCCCCTCTGCCTAAAATTATTGGTGGTCGTTATGGTCTTTCTTCTAAGGAATTTACGCCGGCGATGGTGAAGGGTATTTTTGATAACCTTGCCGAAGCTAAACCAAAAAATCACTTTACTATTGGGATTAATGATGATGTTACTTATACTTCTCTAAACTTTGACCCTAACTTCTCTACAGAATCGGATAATGTTGTTCGGGCGATGTTCTATGGGTTGGGTTCAGATGGGACTGTTGGAGCTAATAAAAACTCCATTAAGATTATTGGTGAAGAAACCGATAATTACGCCCAAGGCTACTTTGTCTTTGATTCCAAGAAATCTGGCTCAATGACAGTTTCGCATCTACGTTTTGGCAAAGAGCCAATTCGCTCCACCTACTTGATTGACCAAGCCAATTTTATTGGTTGTCATCATTGGGGATTTCTAGAACGCATAGATATTTTGAAAGCTGCTATTCCTGGGGCAACTTTGCTGCTTAACAGTCCATATAATGCAGATACCGTCTGGGAGAATTTGCCGTTGAAGGTACAGCAGCAAATTATCGATAAGCATTTGAAGTTATACGTAATCAATGCTAGCCAGGTTGCTCGTGAAAGTGGCATGGGTGGCAGAATTAACACCATTATGCAGGTCTGTTTCTTTGCCTTAGCTGGTGTCTTGCCGCAAGAAGAAGCGATCGCTAAAATCAAACAAGCAATCGAAAAAACCTATGGTAAAAAAGGCGTAGAAGTTGTCCGCATGAACTTGCAAGCTGTAGACAACACTCTAGACAACTTGCATAAAGTAGATGTCCCACAGACAATCAAAAATCAACAATCCACAATCAACAACCCAAGATTGCTAGACTCTGCTCCCGAATTTGTCCGGGAAGTTCTGGGCAAAATCATGATTTGGGAAGGTGATGATTTACCTGTTAGCACACTACCTATTGATGGCACATTCCCTGTAGGTACTGCCAAGTGGGAAAAACGTAACGTTGCCGAAGAAATACCTGTGTGGGAGCCGGATGTCTGCGTTCAGTGTGGTAAGTGTGTGATGGTTTGTCCCCACAGTGCCATCCGTGCCAAGGCTTATCAAGCTGATGAGTTAGTCAATGCACCACAAACCTTTAAGTCAACTGGTGCAAAAGATAAAGACTTTGCCAATCAAAAATTTACCATTCAGGTAGCCCCAGAAGACTGCACTGGATGTACGATTTGTGTAAATATTTGTCCTGCTAAAAATAAATCTGAGCCATCGCTGAAAGCGATTAACATGGCCAAGCAGTTACCATTGCAAGAGCAAGAGCGGAAAAACTGGGATTTCTTCTTGAGTTTGCCAAATCCTGACAGGCGATCGCTAAAATTAAACCAGATTCGCCAGCAACAACTGCAAGAACCTTTATTTGAATTCTCTGGTGCTTGTGCAGGTTGTGGTGAAACACCTTATTTGAAATTATTAACACAATTGTTTGGCGATCGCGCCGTCATCGCCAATGCAACAGGTTGCTCCTCAATTTATGGTGGAAATCTCCCCACAACTCCTTGGACAACAAATGCCCAAGGACGCGGCCCCGCGTGGTCAAATAATTTATTTGAGGATAACGCCGAATTTGGTTTTGGCTTCCGTCTCTCCCTCGACAAACAAGCTGAGTTTGCAGCGGAATTGTTGCAAAATTTGGGGAGTGAAATAGATGAAAACCTTGTCTATTCAATCCTGAAAGCTGAACAAAAATCTGAGGCTGATATTTGGGAACAGCGCGAAAGAATAGAACTGTTGCAGCAGAAGTTAGATGAAATCGCAACTCTCGACCCCAATCTAAAATCCAAAATCCAAAATCTCAAATCCCTTGCAGATTATTTAGTGAGAAAAAGTGTCTGGATTGTTGGTGGTGACGGTTGGGCTTATGACATTGATTTTGGCGGCATCGATCATGTCATTGCAAGTGGTCGAAATGTCAACATTTTGGTGATGGATACAGAGGTGTATTCTAATACAGGCGGTCAATCTTCTAAAGCTACGCCACGAGCCGCAGTTGCTAAATATGCCGCCAGTGGTAAGCCTGCACCAAAGAAAGACTTAGGCATGATTGCCATGACCTACGGGAATGTCTACGTAGCGAGTGTAGCCCTTGGTGCTAGAGATGAACATACTCTCAAAGCATTTTTGGAAGCAGAAGCTTATGATGGGCCATCAATAATTATTGCTTACAGCCATTGCATCGCCCACGGTATTAACATGACTACCGGGATGAATCACCAAAAAACTCTGGTAGAATCAGGACGTTGGTTGCTGTATCGGCATAATCCAGAGTTGCTTAACCAGGGTAAAAATCCTTTGCAATTGGATATGCGCTCGCCTACGCAATCTGTAGAACATTCGATGTATCAAGAAAATCGCTTCAAAATGCTCACTAAGAGCAAACCCGACGTAGCCAAACATTTGTTAAAACAAGCGCAAGCTGAGGTAGATGCACGTTGGCAGATGTATCAATATTTGGCAAAGCGTGATATTCCCACAGCATAAGAG
>NZ_JACKZS010000563.1 GCF_014222285.1 Nostoc sp. UCD121 | reverse complement strand
TAGTAATACAGTCAATGGTAATTTACGTGTTCTATCGATACGAACATATACAACATCTTTAGCATCTGTCTCATACTCTAACCAAGCACCACGGTTAGGAATGATTGTTGCATCATAGTTTTCACGTCCATTTTTATCGATTTTCTCGTTAAAATACACGGATGGTGAGCGAACCAATTGAGATACGATAACACGTTCAGCACCATTGATTACAAATGTACCAGTGTCTGTCATTAATGGGAAATCACCCATGAAGACTTCTTGTTCTTTAACTTCGCCTGTTTCTTTAATAATAAGACG
>NZ_JACKZS010000137.1 GCF_014222285.1 Nostoc sp. UCD121 | reverse complement strand
CCCCTGCTCCCTGCCCCCTGCCTCTTCAAGTGCGTCCAGTGAGGTTGGCAACTACAACTGCTAACTCAGAGGGATTTACTGGCTTAGGAACGTGGAGTTGAAAGCCTGCTAACAACGCTTGCGTGCGATCTTCTGCCCTAGCATAAGCTGTCAGCGCCACTGCTGGAATCCGCCCTCCTTGATCTGTTGGTAGCGCCCTCACTTGACGAATTAGTGCGTAGCCATCTTGTTGTGGCATACCGATATCACTCACCAGTATATGGGGGCGAAATTGTTGCAAAGCAAGCAGGGCTTCACAAGCAGATGCTGCTGCTATGACTTGCGCCCCATACTGTCCCAGAATTGTGGTGAGTAAATGACGCGCGTCTGCCTCATCATCAACAATTAGCACTCGCAAGTCATCTAATCTCGGCAGGTAATTATTAGCCTCTGGGACATCAACCAGAGATGAAGGCTGCTCTGCTGTATTAGCCTCTACATAAACGGCTTTCATCGGTAGATTGACAATGAATGTCGCTCCCTGTCCAACTCCTAGACTTTCGACAGAGACTGTGCCACCGTGTAATTCTACCAAGTGACGGACGATCGCTAACCCTAATCCTAGTCCGCCATGCGATCGCGTGCTGGAACTGTCAGCTTGACGAAAGCGTTCAAATACATGGGGGAGGAATTCGGCAGCAATTCCCGCTCCCGTATCGCTTACCCGAATTTGCACGGAAGATTCAATCCGCTCTAATTGCACATCCACTCTTCCGCCTTTGGGTGTAAATTTGACGGCGTTGGAGAGCAAGTTCCACACAACCTGTTGCAAGCGGTTGGTATCACCCACAACTACCCCAACTTCAGGATCGAATCTACACTTGATGTTAATCTCTTTAGCCTCAGCGGCTGGGCGCACAGTATCGATTGCCGCCTCTACAAGTGGTACAAGTTTTATCCGATGGATACTGAGATGAAGTGTACCTCTAATAATCCGTGACACATCTAGGACATCTTCGATCAGTTGCGTCAGGGATCTAGTGTTACGTTCAATTGTTTCTAACGCCCGCGCAGTAGTAGCCTCATCAAACTTACGATTTCTCAGTAGCTGCGTCCAACCTAATATGGCGTTTAAGGGCGTGCGGAGTTCGTGGGAGAGAGTGGCGAGAAACTCATCCTTCATCCGGTTTGCTGATTCTGCATCAGCGCGTGCTGCTTTTTCGCGCTCAAGCAGTTGTTCGCGTTCTTGCTCTGCTTGCTTGCGATCGGTAATATCGAGCATAAACCCATGTAGTAGCTGTGGCCCATTCTCATCCCGCACAACATTAACAATGTCATACAGCCACACAACTCTGCCATCAGCAGCCAACATTCTGTATTCAAATTCGTAATTATTTAGTGATAGAGAAGATTCTTGGCAATACTGAATAGCCCACTCGCGATCTTCTGGATGCATGTGTTTTTGCCAGAAATCATCGATGTACCAGTCTGATAATGGATAGCCAAGAATCTCAACGGTTTGTGGCCCTATATAAGTAAAATTTCCGGTAGTGGCATTTACCTCCCAAGGAATTATGCGGACTTTTTCGGTTAGCGTCTTTAACCGTTTCTCGCTCTGTTTTAGTGCTGCCTCCGCTAACTTGTGAAGTGTAATATCTGTGATTAAGGCAACAAATCCTTTAACTTTTCCTTGCTCGCTGAACTGGGGAACGTAACTTACATTTACGTAATGGTGTGTGCCATCTTTATGGAGTAATTGGGTTTCATAAGTGACTTCCTTTCCAGAAAGTACTGCTTCTACATAAGGAAGAATTGACTGATAAACCGACTCTCCCAGAATTTCTCTAATGTGTTTACCATAAATTTCAGAAGCAGCAAGTCCAAACCAGTCTTCATATTTCTTGTTATTAAAGCGATAACGCTGCTGAGTATCAACATAAGAAATCTGGACAGGCACAGCATTTGTAATTAACCGCAGTTCATCTTCTCGTTGACACAGTGCTGTTTCTGCTCGTTTGCGTTCTGTGATGTCGCGTTGAGTTCCCCAGGCTCTGACTAAAAGTCCATTTTCGACAATTCCCACCAGATTATTCAAAAAATATTTGGAATTACCTTGCTTATCTATTTCGTGAGACTCTGCATCGATTAATCGGTAGTTAGAACGGATAAAATTACGCAGGTATGCAATATTATGTGGATCGGAGGGAATGAGAAAATCTCCTAGCCTAGCGTTAATAATTTCTTCGGCACGAGAACAGCCATACATCTGTGCCATCACATTGTTGCATTCGGCTAAGTAAACATATTGATAAAAATGTTGAATTTGTTCATCTTCTGGACAGTCCGCCGAAATTGGTACTTCTAGTTCAATGCACCAAATACCTTCTGAACTCTGCTCTAAAAATGCGCGGTAGCGTTCTTCGCTTTGGCATAGGGCAAGCTCTACCTGTTTGCGTTCGCTTAAATCCAGGACAAAAGAGATAATATCGTTAGGATTATTTTCTAATAAAGCAGAACCTAACAGGATGGGAACACGAGTGTTATCTTTGCGGATGTATTCGTTCTCAAAAGGCTGACATACACCTTTGGCTTTGAGTTCTGCGATCGCACTGTTGTTTGCTTCAATATATTTTGGTGGGATCATATCGCGCCATCGAACCCGCCCTGCAACTAAATCTTCTTGCGAATAACCTACCATTCGTAAAAAAGCATCATTAGCTTCTGCGATCGCTCCATCCATATTGGCTACAATTACCCCAATAATGTTGGACTCTACCAACCTTCTAAACTTTGCCTCACTCACTTTTAACTTCTGTAAACTCATTTGAAGATGTTGTTTGGCAGTGCGTAACTCTGAGTTCAGCAAGCTGATGAATGTTGTCACCAGGACAAACAAGCTTAACCGTCTGATGTTGTCTAGACTCGCAACCGAGAGCGAAAACACTGGCTCTAAGAAAAAATAGCTAACACTTAAAGTAGACAAAGCAGTAGCCAGCAACCCTGCTTCCATACCACCATACCAAGCACTAACCGCCACGGTAGCAAAAAACAGCAGGAAAATAGTTGGTTTCAGTAGTGGCTGTAGCAATAGTGTTAGTAGCAATGCGCTACCAACAGCCAATAGTGCAACAGCATAGGGTGCTAGAAGGGAACGTGTTCCTTTCAATGTGGCTTCTCCTTTTATGCAGCTAGCTAAAGGATTATTCCCAAAATCAGCTAGAGAATGCGACGCGTTAGCTAGTCTGCAAGCGTCACAGCCCGTCAGACATCGCTCAATATTTATTATGCATCGAAATAATACACATTAAAGCAATTATTTGCTGTGAATCTATCTAAAGGATTAAAGCTTAGTTTTAACAGAGATTAAATAGCTAAGATTTATCGCTCTAATTATATATTTTATATTTCTCTCTATCCGTCAAACAGCATAGTTATATTAATTTTTAAAATTAACTTCTTTTAGGATATAAGTCATCATTTCTCCTTTGCCTTTAACCTGAATTAAGCCTCGTTTATCGAATAAGTATTTATCTTTTAAAAGCTGATAAGTTGCTTCACAAACCTGGATACTACCGGCTATTCCATGCGATTCCATTCTACTAGCAGTATTTACTGTATCTCCCCAGAGATCGTAAGCAAACTTTTTCAGCCCAATCACCCCCGCCACAACTGGCCCTGTACTAATACCAATACGGAGGCTAAATAATTGATTATTTTCTGCATTAAACATAGCTATAGCATTTTGCATATCCAACGCCATATTAGCTATTGCTGAAGCATGATCGTTAGACTGATTTGGCAATCCGGCAACAGCCATATATGCATCGCCAATAGTCTTGATTTTCTCTACCCCGTGAAGTTCTGCTAATTGGTCAAACAAACAGAATATTGTATTTAATAACTCGACTAATTCCGCAGGAGGTGTACGACTTGAAAGCTCTGTAAAACCGACAATATCGGCAAATAATACCGTAACTTCCATAAAACTATCAGCAATAGTTCTAGGCTGTTGTTTTAATTGTTCTGCAATCATCCCTGGCAGAATATTTAGTAGCAGCCGTTCCGATTTTTGCTGCGCCAGTTCCATTGCTTTACGTGCATAAAATTCTTTTTTTCGCAAGCGTTCGTATAAAAATACAGAAAATACACAAATTATGCAAGTCCAAAAGAAGTATAATCCTTGTTCAGCATAAAAATCTGATGGATTCTTCAATATAGGATTATATAAGAGATATAAGGTTAAATAGCAAAGTATTGTTCCGAGTTGAGATATTAAATGCATCCACCATTGAACTGGTATGATTGTAGCCTGAGTGAGAAACATCAGAGTCCAAATATTGCTTCTAGGTTCCAGATTATTAAACAACAAAGCTATATCAATTTGGACAACACAAGTTACAGCCCAGCATAAACTCAAAAAAATTAAGTCAGGATGGCGACGGCCAATAGGAGTTTTACATAAACCCCAACAAAGAAGAATGAATAATTCTACAACAATCCCAATTTTAAAAGCGTATATCTTGGCTTCTAGATATGAATTTGCCCAAAGGAAAAAAGCGATTAAAGTCAAGCCAGCTACCAGCATAATTTGTGACTGCAATTGCAGCCGTTTCAGTATAAAGCTCTGTCGCTGTTCTTTATAGGATTCGGCAAGGTTATTGTTGGTTTGCCGATTGGACATTCCGTGACTAATGAGCGCATCTAGTTGAGTTTTATCTGAGTTGCTTGGATTAATCATGCACTTTTTGCGTTATTAGTAATCAAAGGACTAAAGAAGGGAATAGGGTACAGGTTACAGGGTACAGATTATTCACTGTTACTTGTCACCTGTCACCTCTTCCCTAATCCCAATTCCCAATCCCCAATCCCCATAAATGGCTCGTACCCCTACACTAAATTTTGATCGTGGCACATTAATTTTGCATCCACCACCACGCGGCAAAGGTTGGATGGATTATGCGACGTGGGATGATAGAGTTGAAAAATTCCGCATTCCAGCAATTAGATACCGATCGCTAGTGGAAGCACTACAAGCGGAAGATGTGAATTTTATCGATGAGGCCAAGCAATTTTATCCTGTAGATTTGGTTCCTACTTTGGAAATGGAACCCTATCCCCACCAGACTGAGGCGCTAGCGGCTTGGAAACTGGCGGGTAGACAAGGGGTGGTTGTGCTTCCCACGGCGGCGGGAAAGACTTATTTAGCGCAAATGGCGATGCAATCAACGCCGCGCACAACGCTAATTGTTGT
This sequence comes from Nostoc sp. UCD121, assembly GCF_014222285.1. Taxonomy (GTDB): domain Bacteria; phylum Cyanobacteriota; class Cyanobacteriia; order Cyanobacteriales; family Nostocaceae; genus Nostoc. The sequence goes on along the minus strand of NZ_JACKZS010000137.1, from coordinate 16,295 downwards.
GCCAACTTTAGATTTGATGCATCAGTGGTATGCACACTTAGTAGCAGCTTTCCCCGATGCTGAGGTGGGATTGCTGGGGGGTGGTTCGCGGGATAGAACAGCTATCTTAGTTGCAACTTATGATAGTGCAGCAATTCACGCTGAGACGTTGGGAAATCAATATGCGTTGATTGTTTTTGATGAATGTCACCATTTACCGACAGATTTTAATCGGGTTATCGCTGAATATGCGATCGCACCTTATCGTCTGGGACTCTCTGCAACACCGGAACGCACTGATGGTAAACACGCTGATTTAAATATTCTCATTGGTGAAGAAGTATATCGCAAACGCGCTGAAGATTTGGCAGGGAAGGCGTTAGCAGAACATGAAATTGTCCAAATTAAGGTGAAGTTATCGCAACTTGAGCGAGAAAGATACAATCAACTCATTCAAACCCGCAACGACTTTTTGAAGCAATCCAAGATTTCTTTGGGGAGTCTGCAAGGCTGGCAAATGTTCGTGCAAATGAGTGCTAGATCGCAATCTGGACGTAGGGCGATGCTAGCGCACCGAGAAGCGAAAGATATCGCTTTGGGGACTGATGGGAAGTTGCGAATTTTGATTAATTTATTGGCAGAACATTATCCAGCAAGAATTTTGATTTTTACTGCGGATAATGCCACGGTTTACCGCATTTCTCAAGAGTTGCTAATTCCGGCAATTACTCATCAAACTCCTGTGAAGGAACGGCATGAGATATTAACCAAGTTTCGAGAGGGTAAATATAATACTTTGGTTGCTTCTCATGTGTTGAATGAAGGCGTTGATGTACCTGCGGCAACTGTTGCGATTATTTTATCGGGGACGGGTTCGGCTAGGGAGTATACTCAGCGATTGGGAAGGATTTTACGGAAGGGGAATATTGAGAATAAGCAGGCGATTTTGTATGAGGTGGTGGCGGAGGATACGAGTGAAGAGGGGACTTCGGCTAGAAGAAGAGGGGAGAGGAATAACGAACCGCAGAGGCGCGGAGGACGCAGAGAGGAAGAGGAGAATAAGGGGAAGTTAGAGGTTGTGTATGGGAGTGGGAAGGAACGGAGTTTGAAGGCTGCGGAACAGTTAGAGATTAATTATTCAACGGGAAGTCCAAAATCTAAAATTCAAAATTCAGATGTTACCGACAGACTTACTGATGCATCGCCAAAACGGGGAGGAGATTATCCCGAAGAGACTGAAGATTGATCAAAAAACTTCGGAGTTGGCGATTGAGTTAATTAATTATTTTCAATCAGCAGTGGGGAAGACTCAAGGTGTGCTTGAGCGACAACTGACTGATTTTGAAGGAGATTCTACAGATTATCGGGTGAAGCGGGGATTAGCTTATATTCTCAAAAGCAGTTTTTGCACTTTTGAGGTGGTTAGTCCTTTGGAACCACAGATGTTAAGAGAACGGGTGTTTTCGCTGGCGGCAAAATCGGTTTCTAGTCGAGAATCGACACAAGCTACTCTGGGTAAAATTGCTGATGAGTTAACTCAAGAACTTGAGCGGGAAGTTTTATTAGAACAGGTTCGGAATGGACTATATGCTGATTTATCTGAAAATAAGATTTTGACTGTTTTTGATGCACCAACAGCGCCAGATGTGTTAAATCGATATAACTTATCTCAGGTACAGGGTGTATTTTATAAGGCCAGTCAACTGGTGTTAAATGCTCATCGGAATGTTCCGGGTGAATATAAGCTGTTATTTCGCTATCTGAAGTTGTTTCAATTGATGGCTTATATTGAAGGTGATGCTGACCACGGGTTTACAATTACGATAGACGGGCCGACGAGTCTGTTTAATCCTAGTACACGATATGGGTTAGCGATCGCTAAACTTATTCCCGCTTTACTTCACGTTACTAAATGGAGTCTTTCGTCGATTCTCCAAACCCGCGATGCTTATACAAATGCTTGGAAAACTGGACGTTTCACCCTCAATTCTGAATGTGGTTTAGTATCCCATTATCCACCTGGAAAGCCTTACGATAGTATGTTAGAAGCATCCTTTGCTGATAAGTGGGATGCTTTGAAAAGCGGTTGGGCATTAGAGCGAGAAGTTGATTTAATCCCAATTCCCGGTAGTGTGATGATTCCCGATTTTCGCTTAGTGCATTCCGATGGACGCACTTTCTTATTAGAAATTGTTGGTTATTGGCGGCCAGAATATTTACAAAAGAAATTTTCTCAGGTGCGGCGGGCTGGACGCGATGACTTAATTTTGGCAATTTCTGAACGACTTAATTTAGAAAAGGCGGGAGTAAAATTAGATGATGTCCCCGCCAGAATTGTTTGGTTTAAAGATAAGTTGTTGCCGAAAGCTGTCTTAGCTGTAATGGATTGATTAAAGAAGTCGGGGATCTCACCACCCTGACCTATCAGAATAATGACATGAACCACTAATGGTCTATCGCATTAATTTTGCTAGGTTTGTAGTGAGCGATTTATCGCTCAAATCAAGGACTAAAGTCCTTACAACGAACTTTTTTGACATCCTTACCCCCGTGAACGGTCGGTGATTCTGGAGTAATAAGTAACAAGTAATGAGTAAATACCCGTTTTTCATCCACTCATTACTCATTACACCTTACTCATTACTTTAAAACCGTGCTGGAAGCACAGGGTTTTAGACCCATTTTTCTGATAACCCTTCAGAATTAATGAGACAGACCACTAGTCCCTACTTAGAACGACGCGATGCGGACGAACGAGCCCCAGGCTTCTCGCCATTAGTCGCGGGTGGCGCTGCTTTACGTTTAACCGATGTCCGTGGTAACGGTTTAGGAGTCCGAGGCGATCGCTTTTCACCTCCAGATTTGGGTCTGTGTTGCCGTCCATTGGGGATTGGTTCGGCCGTTATATCGAGATTAGGGCCAAAGCCATCCACTACTTCCCTTGGCAAACGCTGCTCAATCAGTTTTTCGATATCTGTCAATAGACTGTATTCATCGACGCACACCAGCGATACGGCTTCACCTGATGCGCCAGCACGACCAGTTCGCCCAATGCGATGAACATAATCTTCTGGTACATTAGGTAGATCGAAGTTAACTACATGGGGTAGTTCGCTGATGTCAAGACCTCTAGCAGCAATGTCTGTCGCCACCAATACCTGTAAGCTACCATTCTTGAACTTTGCCAGAGCATTGGTACGTACCGGTTGGCTCTTATTCCCGTGGATTGCCAGTGCTTGTATGCGGTCTTCACCCAACTGCTTAACTAAACGGTCAGCGCCATACTTGGTACGAGTAAACACTAGCACTTGATACCAATTATCTCGCCGAATTAGGTGAGCAAGTAATTGGCGTTTCTTGTCACGGTCTACTTGGTAAATTTTTTGGGCGATTGTCTCGGCGGTGACGTTGCGGCGTGCCACCTCAATCATCTTCGGATTATTGAGTAGTCCGGCGGCTAGTGCTTTAATTTTGTCCGAAAAAGTAGCGAAGAATAGCAAATTTTGTCGCTTTTTGGGCAAAAGCGCAAGGATGCGGCGGATATCATGGATAAAGCCCATGTCCAGCATCCGATCTGCTTCATCTAGAACTAAAACTTCAATATGTGAAAGGTTCAGCGTGCCCTGCTGTACGTGATCCAGCAGTCGCCCTGGAGTAGCCACCAAAATATCTACTCGGTTCTTCAAACGCTGTTTTTGCAGATTAATACCGACTCCGCCAAACATCACCATCGAGTTTAGCTGCAAGTATTTGCCATACTCGCGCACGCTTTCTTCCACTTGGGCGGCGAGTTCACGAGTCGGGGTGAGAATCAGTGCCCGGATCGGGCGGTATCCATTAGATGTAACTTTGACGTTCTTCTCGGACGATAACCGATGTAGAAGCGGTAGGGTAAAACTAGCGGTTTTTCCAGTGCCAGTTTGTGCCCCAGCTAGTAAATCGCTACCCGATAAGACGGCAGGAATCGACTGTATCTGAATTGGCGTAGGTTCGGTGTAGCCTCGCTCTGTAACCGCACGGATAATTTCATTGGACAAGCCGAGAGTAGAAAAATTCATAAAACTCCAAAAGTAACATCGGCCTGTCGCCAATGGCGGCGTCAGTCTTAGGCGGACGGATAAAAAAGTCTTGAAAGGCTGGATGGGCAGTAACGCAAAGACTGAAGAGCGAGTGCCACAGTCCCACATTCTAACAGAATGTAGCCCATTGTGTGGTTAAAGTTGCTCTGATTCAGTGTTGTGTTAAATTAGCATTACTTGGAATATAAAGTATTGAACAATTAGGAGAAATTCGTTATCGCAATCCAAAAGCAACTGATTAATTCACAAATCAAGTCACCTCATGTCTTCTTGATTGACCATGAGAATAACAATCGTGGTCTAATCGACACCAATGAGGCGCTACAGTTAGCCGAGAGCTTAGAGCTTGACTTGGTTGTAGTCTCTCAAGGCAAAGAGGCCCCAATCGCCAAAATCCTGAATTATGGCAAGCTTCAGTATCAAAAGAAAAAACGTCAGAGCCAGAGTGCTAGACCTACGGTAAAAGAAGTTCGTTTCGGTTTAAACGTGGGTGTGGCTGATTACAATTTACGTATTGAAAAAGCAGTTGGGTGGTTGAGTAAAGGCGATTCGGTGAAGTTTGCCATTCGTTTACGAGGCCGAGAACATCAATATCGTGACCAAGCAGGAGAACTGCTAGACAGAATTGCAAAAGACCTCAGTCAAGTAGGTAAAATCCAGTCACTGGATAAACGCTCACTAATTGTTCAAGTCATTCCTGCCTAGTTAATCTTGCGATCGCTGGAGGATGTATTTGTGCCAGCTTTTAAAACTCCCACGGCTATGAAAACATTGCTATTGCTCGTTTTCAGATCAAGCCGTGGGATTTTAGCTCAAAGCTAACAAACCAAAAAAGCCAGAGGATAGGCAACAGCACTCCATCAGCTAAGAATAGGACATAGCCAATCAATCGGCGCATTTAGTGATTAGGTGTGTCAACGCATCAATCAAGCGATCGCTTTCCATTGGCACAATGTCCTGTCCATGCATCACATTTTGAGTAATGTGAAAATGCACCAATGCCCCTAAGAGAATTCTTGCTGTTGCCTCTGGATCAGGTATTTTTAGTTCTGGAGCCGCCAAGTACTGAGTGAGAGTTTCCGCTACTGGCTTAATCATCACCCGAACACAAATTTGAGCTAACTCAGGAAAACGCCCAGATTCCCCAATTAATACTCGCATAAATGCACTATGTTCTTTGTCCTTAAGCATCTGCTCTAATGCTTTGGTTGCTACCTGGCGCAGTATGGTGGCTGGTTCTCCCTCAATCGGTTCTGTGCCAAAAATTGAGTTGTTCTTTTTGCTTGTCAGTTGCTCTAACAGTACTTTAAAAAGTCCTTCTTTATCTTGAAAGTGGCTGTAGACTGTCGCTTTAGAAACACCTGCTGCTACTGCTACCCGATCCATGCTGGTTCCAGCATAGCCATTTTGGAGAAACTCTTGCATTGCCCCTTGCAGAATTTGCTCTACTTTATCAACGGAATTGTCTCGATCAACTTCGTCAGTTTTGATGCGTACCATTTATTAATTATCCTTTCTTACAAACAATATTAATAGATGCTGCAAAATGCCCCAGTAGAAAATGGCGAAATTGAAGGCAGCAGGGAGCAGGGAGCAGGGAGCAGGGAGCAGGGAGCAGGGAGCAGGGAGCAGGGAGCAGGGAGCAGGGAGCAGGGAGCAGGAATGAATACCATTTCACTACATAATATCGAGCCAACTGATTGACAAGTTTAGTTGTATCATCTTGACTAAACTAGTCCGTTTAGTTTAGCATGAATTGAACTGTACAGTTTAGTACAAGTTGCTACTGGTGGTAAGGGGAATAATAGTATGGAGCAAAACAGGAATTCAGAGGGTTTAAGGTCTTCTCAGAATCTTGTGCGATCGCCTATTCTACTTGCAATAATTACAGCTCTAGCAATAGGCGGAATCAGTGTTTATGCGCTGATAAAGTTTCAGGCTACAGCTAATGAAAAACAAAAAACACCAGTAGCAGTTCAGCCTGTGGTAAAAACAGTCACAGCTTTAGGGCGGTTGGAACCAAAGGGAGAAGTCATAAAACTATCAGCGCCTTCTTCTAATGAAGGAAATCGCGTAGAGCAACTATTGGTGAAAGAAGGCGATTCTATCAAAGCTGGGCAGGTAATTGCGATTATGGACAACCGCGATCGCCTCCAAGCGACTTTAGGTGAAGCACAAAAACAAGTTCAAGTTGCCAAATCTCGCCTTAACCAGGTAAAAGCTGGAGCAAAACAGGGAGAAATTGGAGCGCGTCAAGCTAGCGTGAATCGTTTGCAAGTAGAACTAGAAGGAAATATTAAAACCCAACAAGCCACAATTAACCGTATAGAAGCAGAACTCCTTGGGCAACAACGGAGTTTGCAAGCAACAGTGGCTCGTGTAGCAGCCGAGAGACGTAATGCCCAAGCTGAGGTACAGCGCTACGAGACTTTATATAAAGCAGGAGCAATTTCTAGCCAGGAAGTTGATAGCAGACGCTTAAGTGCAGAAACTTCGACTCAAGCGTTAATTGAAAGCCAAGCTACTCAGACAAGAACTGTGGCTACCCTACAACAGCAGCTTAACGAAGCAAAAGCTAACCAGGATCAAACCCTCGCCAGCTTGCAACAGCAGATTAACGAAGCAAAAGCTAACTTGAATCAAACTGCTGAAGTCCGTCCAACAGATATAGCAAACGCACAAGCAGAGATAGAGAGCGCTCAAGCCACGGCGGATAAAATTAGAGCAGAACTGGCGCAAGCTTATGTTGTGGCTCCTAAAGCCGGTCGAATTTTGGAGATTAATACACGAGCCGGAGAAACTGTTGGCGATGAAGGAATTGTGGCTCTAGGTCAAACCGACCAGATGTATGCAGTAGTAGAAGTCTACCAAAGTGATATCAAGAGAGTGCGTCCGGGACAGGATGTGCGGGTAAGTAGTGATTCCCTACGCAATGAATTAGAGGGAAGAGTGGATTGGGTTGGTATGCAGGTAAAGCGGCAAAATCTGATCAACACCGATCCCTCTAGCAATATTGATGCCAGAGTTGTGGAAGTCCATGTGCAACTAAATAAACTATCTAGCCAAAATGCTTCTAGCTTCACTAATTTGCAAGTCAAGGCGGTAATTGAACTGTGATTGGATTTATCCAGCAACTACGGCGGCGAACACCTTTAGGATGGCTGCAACTAAGTCATGAAAAAGGTCGTCTTTTGGTAGCATTGTCAGGCATTGCCTTTGCCGATGTTCTGATGTTTATGCAGCTAGGGTTTCAGACTGCTTTGTTTGAAAGTAACACAATCCTGCATCGCAGTATGCAGGCTGATATGTTTGTCATCAGCCCCCAAGCACGTAACCTAGCAAATATGTCTAATTTTACGCGGCGGCGGTTGTATCAAGCAATGGATGTACCAGGTGTAAAGTCAGCAGAAGGAATGTATGTCAACATTGTTGATTGGAAAAATCCCCAAACACAACTGAAGACGACAATATTAGTTATGGGGTTCAATCCCGATCAGCAAGTGTTTAACTTAGCAGATGTGAATCGCCAGGTAGATGCTGTGAAGCTACCAGATACCGTTCTCTTTGATCGCGCCTCTAGAGGAGATTACAATGAAGCGATCGCCAATATTGAACAAGGTAAAACTGTCACAACCGAAATAGAACGGCGGACAATTACCATTAGCGGCTTATTTTCAGTTGGGGCTTCCTTCATAGCAGATGGTACTTTAATCACCAGCGACCAGAACTTTCTGAGACTATTTCCCAGACGAGAAGCCAGCAGTGTCAGTCTCGGTTTGGTACAGCTGCAACCAGGCTATGACCCAAAACAGATGAAAGAAGCTTTAGAAGCTCATTTAGATGATGATGTCAAAGTTTTAACTCAAGCAGAATTTATCGAATTTGAAATAAATTACTGGAAAACAAATACTGCTATTGGATTTATCTTCAGCCTGGGTGTAGCAATGGGCTTTATGGTAGGCGTGATTATCGTCTATCAAGTTCTTTCTACAGATGTGAATTCCCACATTAAAGAATACGCCACTTTCAAAGCAATGGGATATAACAATCTCTACTTATTAGGTGTGGTGTTTGAAGAGGCGATAATTTTGGCAATCTTGGGCTTTATCCCAGGAGCGATCGCACCATTAGGACTTTATCATTTAACTCGTAATGCCACTAATTTACCACTGTATATGACCGTAGGGCGGGCATTAACGGTATTAACTTTAACTATGATTATGTGTGTAATTTCTGGTGCGATCGCCACCCGAAAATTACAGTCCGCCGACCCCGCAGATATGTTTTAAATTTGTCATTTGTCATGGGTCATTTGCAAAGGACATAATGACGAGCATCACGAGTAATCAAGCTATTTATGAGTAGTCAACCCGTCATCTCTGTTAAAAATCTCGACCATTACTTTGGTCATGGTCAACTTCGCAAGCAAGTTCTCTTTGATATCAACCTAGATATTAACGCTGGCGAAATTATTATTATGACTGGTCCTTCTGGTTCTGGTAAAACTACACTTCTCACCTTAGTAGGCGGCTTGCGTTCTGCCCAATCCGGCAGTTTGCAGGTTTTGGAACAAGAACTTTGTGGCGCTAACGCAGCACGGCTCACCCAGGCGCGACGCAGTAACGGTTATATTTTTCAAGCGCACAATTTGCACGGTAGCCTGAGTGCGCTGCAAAACGTCAGAATGGGCTTGGAATTGCACAAAAATATTTCGCAACCAGAAATGAAAACCCGTTCAGCCCAAATGTTGGAGGAAGTAGGATTAGGAGAGCGCCTCAATTATTATCCTGATGATTTATCAGGTGGACAAAAACAAAGAGTAGCGATCGCTCGTGCGTTGGTAGGTCGTCCTAAAATTGTCTTAGCAGATGAACCCACCGCCGCCCTTGATAGTAAATCTGGTCGAGATGTGGTCAACCTGATGCAAAAACTAGCTAAAGAGCAAAATTGTACCATTCTCTTAGTTACTCATGACAACCGCATTCTAGATATTGCCGATCGCATTGTCTATATGGAAGATGGCAAATTAGTAAATGACGGTGCTGTTGTTGCAGCCGGTTAGTTATGCTGGTTGTTTTTTATTAAACTGATTCTATTCCTGAGAGGATCGCAACATTACTCTTGATGTAACCGATTGCCAAAGGAGATTGACCATTTAACAACAATAGAATCTGATTAAATATTTGTGGAAGAGTTGCACCATACAAATGCCAAAGCTTTTTCCAAAGTTGAGTTAAAATGCGATCGCCTGCAATATCGTCAGTACCGGGTCGTAGCAACCAATGGGTTCGCAATATCTGAAAATGACGAATATCATTACTCTGCATAACTTTATAAATTTCTTGAGCAGTATGTTCTACCAATTCATCTGTCACCACTTTCATTACTAGGGGTTGCAATGTAAATGAGGGTTCATAATCGCTGATCCATTTTTCTAAAAGCGATCGCCTTTCTAAGGCTACAATGCCCTCTAAAACCATCGCTGGGTCAACGGATATCAGTAAATGGGTTTGCAATCGAGAGAATGACACAGGTTCTTGCCAAATAGCCAACCAGTAGAGAATATCTTGCTCTAAGCCGGAAAGTTGCTCAAATTGCTGTTTGAGAATCACACGCAAGCGATCGCCTACAATTAAAGTATTCTGACTTAAAAAAGCAACAACATTCCCCCCAAATACAGACTGAATCAAGGGTGTTACCAGTTTCAGCGCCAAGGGATTACCGCGATAAAGTTGAATTAATGCTGATAACCCTAGTTCTTTGCCTGTAAATCCCCTTGATTGTAATAATTCTCTAGCCTCTGTTTTTGGCAACCCTTTGAGATTTAAACAGCGAGATGTTTTTGTATTAATTTCGATATTCTTTGGTTGTTCGCGGTTGCTAATCAGAATACAGCTTTGATGCCGTTCTCGACTTAGCTGTTGGATAAATTGACTATAGCTGAGGTTTTCTGGCTGCGAGAAAATAGCCTCTAATCCATCCAATACCAACAGACAGCGACGTTTTTGTAACTGCTGGATGAGTTGTGCCGTACCTTGTTGGATATTCTGCACAACACCTTCCTCAAAAGAATTTAGCAGGCTATTCAGCAGAGAAATCAGAGATGGGGAAGTTTGCAGAGACTTCCAAATTAAACAATCAAATTTTGACTGAATGCGATCTACTAAAGCCAGTGCTAGAGCGGTTTTGCCAATACCGGCTATACCGTTAATAGTGACGAATTTACATTTTTGGCTAGTTATCCATTCTTCTAATTGTGCCAATTCCTGATTTCGTCCATAGAAGCTTTCGAGATCGGGTGCTTCATTGCAATCTAAGTAAGGTGTGGGGATAACTACAGCAGATTCTAAGTCTGCATTGGATAATTCTGCGATCGCTTCCCAGTTCCCAATACCAACAGCTTGACAGATAGCGATGAAGATTTCTCGCTGAATGCGATCGCCTTGCCAAAATCGGCGTAAAGTAGCTCTAGAGGTATGGGCATCTTGCCACCAGCGTGCGGTGCTAGTTTTTGTCCAACCTAGACGTTGGCGGGATTTTTCTATAATTGCGAGTCCTGCTGTTGATGCTTTCAGCGAGTTTGACATACATCAACTTTATAATTCACTATTTGAGCGTTTGCACATCAGGTTAATTAAGAATTTTAGCATCAGCAGTTAATAAAATACAATTATAAAATCTTGCTGTAGCCACAATCATTTGATCGAATGGGTCGCTATGGAATCCATTTAATTGAGTTGAATCAACTATTATTGGCAAAGACAAATTTAATAGTTGTACTCCCGGATAAGCTAAAGCAGCTTCTAGCCATTTATCAATATCTACAGGCAAAATTAGCCGCTTTTTCTCTACTAATTTCGCTACTTCCCAGCAAGAAAGAATGCTGATTCCTAAACCGTCAGATTCGTAATCTTGTAACCATTATTGCTGTTTTTGAGTCAGTCGTGAATCGTTCTGCACCCACCAAACCCAGATATGAGTATCAAGTACAATCATTGCAAAGCTTCCCAATCTTCCACTGCTACAGGTTCAGTTGGATCTTCATAATAGTATGGCTGTGTATCGTGCAAAGGATAAATATTTGTATCTGATTGGGGTTTTAGTGCTACTTGGTTATCTGGAGTTTTCGCTTCCAGAATAATCACTTCCACAGCGTCGCCTGCATGAAAAGGTAAACCCTGTAGCGTCAGGGTTCCATCTTCAGTTAATACGATTTTTATCTTGTGAGCATTCATATTTCAACTCCTAAAGTATTGCCAAACAATTCTAATAACCAATTCTAGCTACAAAAAAACTATAAATTCGATATTGGATTGGTTAATAATTTTTCGTAGGTGCATAAAAAGCGGCAATTATTCCTTCAACGAAATGAGCCGAGATTTTTTATTCTTTGAGAGACTGAAGCAACTGACTAGGACGTGCAACTTTTACACCAAGATAAAAATCAGGATAGCGAACAAATATATAATGCTCATACTCATACCAGTGCATCTCACCCTTTTCTTGGTTACACGTCTGACAAATGACCCAGAAATTCTTGAATTCCATTGATAACCAGGGATACTGCGATCTAGGAAGCTTATGATCTATTGTTTTACCACCCTTTTCAGAATACTTGTCCCCACAAATTGGACAGTAACAGTCTGAATTATCTCTCACCCAATTTTTACTTTCTTGTGTTGTACCACACTCATAATCACCATTAACATATCGCCAGTAATCGAATTTTCTATAATTTTCAAAATCTTGATGAGTTAGTTTATGATAGCGCTTGCTACCAATTTTATCTGCAATTTTAAATAATTCATTCAGTTCTTTTTCTTCCAGGTTCATTGGACTTTCCCCTAATATTTGACAGTTCTGTATGACTTTTGATTATTTTGCTTCCTATATGTTTTTTTTGTTTTATTACCAAAATCAATAAATTCTATTTCTGTATCAGGAAACTGCTTATCTATCTCTTCTGCAATTTCATTCACTTCTTTAGCTAACCTCTGATTACTTTCTTGTATTTCTTGAGCAGTAAAATATTTATTTCCAATTCGGTCTGCTTCTAAAAATAATTCTTCAAGTGTCAACTCATCGAATTGATATTTATCTAAAAACTCCTTTATTTTATGATAAAGACTGATAGCATTATTCCATCCAACATTCTTGTAACCTTCTGCTTTTAGCCAGTGTATATCTTCTTGCTTCAGCTTGTTTCTATTTTTTGAGTTAACACGCTGAGTATCGCGGTAGCTCATACCATTGAAAATTGCTTTTTTAGTTTTACGCTCAGTCATAGAGTTGTTTTTTAACCCAGTGTAGATTTGAATAAGTGAATTACTGCTTTCCGAATTTCGCTGTCTTCATACTGGAGAATTCTCTTGGTATTTATAGCTAGTTTTAGTCTGATTTCATCAATTAAGTTTTTTAAGGTTTTATTGTCTTTCATTAGTCGCTCATTTACAACAATCAAATCCTTATTTTGAGAAGTTATAGCTTTGAGCCTATCTTCTACAAGATTATTTTTATCGTATGAGCTTTGAATTTCATTTTCGCGTTTATCCCTTTCCTGTCTTTGATAATTTATAAGCTGATCAATTTCCGCAGCATATTCCTTTTCTTTCCGCTCAAGCTCATTTGTTTTCTTCGTTACCAAACCTTTCTGAGCAGCTTGAAGACGCTGACGATTGATTAATTCAGAACCAGCAAAATGTGAAATAGCTCTACGAATAGTAATTTCGTCAGGATTAGTCTTAAAGTCAATTTTCTCTAATGCACGTTCAGCATCTTTTATTGTCCATCCTTCACCTGCAAGTAGCTTAATAGCTTGTGACTTATTCACTGTTCTAAGTTTATAGGGTATGGGTAATGTAATTTAGATTACGTTTTTTTAGTATAAAACACGTATGCAGTAACTAGACTGGCAATTTTACCGAAAATCATTATTTACTAGTGAACCTACTACTGAGCATCAAGTGAGCATAAAACTGAGCATATCTCTCAGAAAAACACACCTACGCTAGAGACAGCAAACAAAAGCGTCAGGTAAAGATTATGATTCAAACCCTAGAACAACAAACCAGTGGTTTATATCTGCAAAACTCCAGCCAACAGATTGCTTTTCCCCTCAAACACACTGAAGTAAAAGCCAAAATCGCTGGTAACATCTCACGGGTGGAAGTTACCCAAAGCTTTGAAAATCCCTTTACTACCACCCTAGAAGCCGTTTATATCTTCCCCTTACCCGATGAAGCCGCCGTTGATGATATGCTGATTCGCATAGGCGATCGCACAATTCAAGGCAGCATCAAAAAACGTCAAGAAGCTGTAGCCATTTACGAACAAGCCAGAAAACAAGGACAGACAGCCGGACTCCTCGAACAAGAACGAGACAATATCTTTACCCAATCTCTGGCAAACATCAAGCCAGGTGAACAAATCGATGTGATTATTCGCTACAGCGACAGCCTAAAATTTGAGGGAGGAAATTATGAATTTGTCTTCCCAATGGTTGTTGGCCCCCGTTACATTCCCGGAATCACCATCGCAGAAGATGCAGTCGGGGGTGGTTCAGCCATTGCACCCATGACTTTAAATCAAGATACCGATTTAGTTCCAGATGCTTCCCGCTTAAACGCTCCCATTTTGCCAGCAGGAATGCGCTCAAGCCATGATATTAATGTCACCATCGAAATTAATGCTGGTGTTGAGATTCAGGATATTAACTCACCCTCTCACCAAATCCAAATCATCCGTGAAGGACAGTTGGTGAATGTCAAGTTAGGAGGTGGAGACACTATACCCAACAAAGACCTAATTTTACGCTACCAAGTTGCCAGTAATAACATTCAAACAACCACGCTGACTCAAGCTGATGAACGGGGTGGACACTTCGCACTATACCTGATTCCCGCCTTTGAGTACCGTCCTGATGAGATTGTCGCCAAAGATATGGTGTTTCTCATCGACTCCTCCGGTTCTCAAAGTGGCGAACCACTGATGCAATGTCAAGAATTGATGCGTCGTTTTATCAATGGACTCAACCCTGACGACACCTTTAACATTATTGATTTTTCCGATACCACACAGCAACTTTCACCCGTTCCTCTTCCCAATACTTCTGCAAATCGTTTATTAGCAATCAACTATATCAATCGCTTAAACGCTGGCGGTGGAACCGAGATGTTAGGCGGTATTCGCACCGTCTTAAATTTAAAAGCCACAAATGCGGGACGCTTGCGAAATATTGTTTTACTAACTGATGGCTATATCGGTAACGAAAACCAAATCTTAGCAGAAGTTAAACAGCGTCTCCAGCCAGGAACCCGCCTTCATAGCTTTGGTGCAGGTAGTTCAGTAAATCGTTTCTTACTCAATCGGATTGCAGAATTAGGACGGGGTATTGCTCGGATTATTCGTCATGATGAACCAGTAGATGAAGTGGTAGAAAAATTCTTCCGCCAAATAAATAATCCAGTCCTCGCCAATATTCAATTGCAATGGGAGGGTAATGGTGAATACCCAATTATGTATCCTTCTACACCACCAGATTTATTTGCAGAGCAACCATTAGTGCTATTTGGACGCAAACCAGACGCGCATTCTGGAAAGTTACACATCACTGGCATTGCTGCGGGTGATAGGCGTTATCAGCACAGTTTTTATCTGAATTTTCCACAAACAGGCAATCCTGCGATTGCTCAACTTTGGGGACGTTCCCGCATCAAGGATTTAATGAATCAAATGGTGAGTGGCGACACAAAGGGAGGCGTGGAAGCAGTCACAGATACGGCTCTGACTTATCAACTGTTATCACAATATACCGCTTTTGTTGCCGTCAGCGATGATATCAGAGTCAATCCCAACCAGGATTTCATATCTGTGCAAGTACCTGTAGAAATACCTGAAGCAATCAGTCATGAAGGTATTTTTAGTAACGTAACTTTTGGTACTGCTCCTGGCGGTGGAATGGCAAAGAGTCGCAGGGAAGCAAAGAAACAATCTGCACCACCTGTATTATCCCCAATGTCTGTATTACCACCACCATCCCCAATGTCTGCACCAGCAAAACCGATGCAACGGTTTGAAGAAATGGAGTCATTAGCGATGGAACGCGATATTCCAGCGTCAGAGCTAGAAATTGGATTTGCAGATGATGATGATTTTAGTAATCTTGATAGCCTGTTCTCAGTTTCCGAAAGCTCGATGCCACAATTGGAAGATTCAAAAGCCTTAGACGAAGAAGAATCTTCTGTTCCTCGTTTACAGGTTGTGAGCGTGACGGGATTGAATCAGCAGATGATTTTTCTGTTGACTCAATACTTGCAAGCAATTCAACTCCCTAGAGGTTTTAGTGGTGATTTAGTGTTTGAATTCCAACTTAGCCAGGGACGGGTGAGACAGTTGCTGTTGGATGAGCAGGCTTCATCGCTGAAGGAACAGACGGTGATTGAATTAATTAGGCGATCGCTTTTGGCTTGGCTACCCTCCCAGTCCCTCACCAGTACTGTGCTGTTAACACTTCGGATTCAACCGTAATTGCTCCTTTATAATATAGTGGAGAGCGATCGCTAAAAGGGTTGGCGTAGGCAAAACTCGACTTTATCCAAAATTAAGAATTTGGTTCTCCTTATAGAGCAAAAGCCTTAGCTTTTTGGCAACGCTGAAATCGAAAAAGTAAAGCTACTGTCTTACAAAGGTTTCAGCGTCAGCTTGAATGTTGTCAAAAAATGGATAAAGTCGAGCTAAGTGGTAATGTAAGATAAGTTACTTATGCTACCGCTTGGTTGATGACATACTCTAAATTCAAAGAAGTAAGAAGAGTGAAAAATATTCATCAACAAAATTGGCTCAGATTTTTGAAACAGTTTTTTTAAGCAAAAGTACTTGATATAAGTACTTTTGTCTAGATTAGTTACTACCACAAAAAAAACTGTCATAATTAAAATCAGGTAAACACTCACTTCAGAAATATATTAAGAATAGAGATTAAATAATTTCTCCATACTGAAGTCTTAAATGCTATTAAAAATTGGAATATTTTTGTGCAAGCAACAATTTCAAAAAACGTAAGGCATACTTCTGATGTATTTTCTTCGTAGTTATGGTTGAAATTGTTAAGTTTTATGTTAAAAATAACAGTACTTATTTTTGTAGTTTTATCTATGTTTTATATTCTATTTTTAAAAGATGCTGACACGTCTATGGTTTATATGCTTGGTGCAATAGTTTGTACACTTTTATCAATAA
>NZ_JACKZS010000136.1 GCF_014222285.1 Nostoc sp. UCD121 | reverse complement strand
AAAAGTACTATGGGGTCTAGCTTCTGGTGCTTTCTACTTTTATCTATCCTCATCAATATTTAGATGCGTTTGCCCTGGTATCAGCACCTGCGCCGCCGTCAAGGGTATCACCGTCTGCATCTCCAAATAAGCGATCGTTACCACTTGCACCAAACAGTTGATCGGAGCCATCTCCACCGAGGATCAGGTCATTCGCGCCTAAGCCATTAAGGATGTCATCACTTTCAAAGCCGCGCAGCGTGTCAGCATTAGCAGTTCCATTCAGGGTATCAGGCCCCGGTGTGCCATTTCTAATTGCCATAATTTACTTTACTTGATTGTATGAATGTCTTTGTCGAAGATTTAGTTTTCGTGAGATGCTAGCCGAGCTTTTCACTCTGCCCATGAAAAAGTTAAGAGAATAGGAAGCTGGTGTCGGCTGAGTCAGTAATGTTGGTGCTGATATCCGCTTGGGTAAAATTTGTACCAACTAGGTTGAGTAATAGTTCCCCTGTACCAAATCCTGCGTTGCCAGCAATGCCATCACCTAACCTTATTTGGGTATTAGTACCCGCAGTAGTAGTAACTATGCGTACATCTATCGTTGCAATCCCGCTAAAGGAAAGGAAGTCCCCTCCTGCTCCTGTAGTGAATCCATTAACTCGGTCTGAACCATCACCCAAGGCATAGCGAATGGTATCGCTACCTAAACCGCCAGTGAGGATATCATTGTCAGTACCACCAATCAAAATATCAATGCCATCAGCACCCGTGAGAATATCAATACCTGCCCCACCTATGAGCGTATCCGCACCGATTCCACCGTTAAGGTTATCATCGTCCTCGCCGCCATCGAGGCTATCACTGCCGCCTGCACCCAGTAGCGTATCAAGCCCTGCATTGCCCAAGAGTATATCGTTGCCCAGGCCACCATTGAGGTTGTTATTGCTCTCGTTGCCCGTAATGCTGTTAGCAAGTTCATTGCCTGTACCATTTAAGGCTATGCCGCCCAGTACCAAGTTTTCTAAATTAGCTCCTAAAGTGTAGTCAAGGCTAGATTGAACAATATCTGTACCTTCTCCAAGGTTTTCTGTAATGCTATTTCCGGCGCTATCAACGATATAGGTGTCGTTGCCCAAACCACCAATCAGGGAATCAACGCCTGCGCCGCCATCGAGGGCATCATCCCCAGCACCACCACTCAGAATATCGTTGCCGCCTGCACCATTCAGGATATTGTTAACATCGTTACCTGTAATAGTGTTGTTCAGTTCGTTACCTGTGCCGCTTTCGGCAGTACCAATTAGGGTCAGGTTTTCTACGTTGCTATTTAGGGTATAAGTAGCAGCACTAGACTGAACCGTATCCGTACCTTCGTTAGGATTTTCTGTGATGATATCCTCTGTACTATCAACTATATAGGTGTCGTTACCCAAACCACCTACCAAGCTATCATTACCTATGCCACCACTTACGGTATCATTGCCAGCACCGCCACTTAGGGTATCGTTGCCCTCAGCCCCGGTAAAATTGTTGTTCGCATTGTTACCAGTGATGCTGTTAGCTAGGGCGTTACCTGTGCCGTTGAGGACATTGCCAACCAGGATGAGGTTTTCCAGGTTGTTGCCTAAAGTATAGTTAGCATTAGCGCGGACGGTATCAATACCTGCGTTGGCGTTTTCGATGATGGTATCGCCAGATGTGTAGACGTAAATATCATTGCCACCGCTACCACTCATCCGGTCAGTACCCACACCGCCGTCAAGATAATCATTACCGCCACCACCACTGAGGGTGTCATTGCCTTCATTACCGAAAAGGTTATCGTTTGGGCTGGTGTCGCCGCTGCTGTTGAGGGTATTGTCGCCTGCATCTCCAATGTAGAGACCAATGGCATCAGTTGCGATCGCACCGGTCAGGTCGGCTCCAATGAAATTAGCACTTGAGAAATCGCCTTTCGAGAAGTCAGCGTTCCTCAAGTTGGCATTGGTGAAATTCGTGTTCTTGGCAGAGCCGCTGATAGACAAACCTTCTGCGTTAGCTTGCGTGAAGTTTGCACCATCCAAATTACCACCACCAAATCTTGCGCCAGTTAGGTTTGTCACTGTAACAGTACCATTAGCAGCAACAAAGGGACTAAAGTTAGAGCCGCTAAAATCGAGGTCTTCTGCTAGCAAACCACTCAAATTTGCTCCACGAAAGCTGACATTAGTGGCAGTTGTGGGATCGAGAGGGTTGCTATCAGTTAAAGAAACGCCACTCAAATTAGCTAAGTCAAAGATAGCGTTTTGTAGGGTGGCATCTGTGAAATTTGCCAGTTGAAAATCAGCGCCCCTGGCGTTGATATTGACAAAGACGACATTTTCGATGTTTGCATCTAGGAAACTAGCATCGACTAAAGTCGCACCTGTAAAGTCAGCAGCTTTGAGATTGGCCTTAAACAAATCAGCGCGGGTCAAGTTTGCCCCTGTGAAGTTGGGTCGATCGGATTGTTCGCCATTGATATTAGCTTCTCGCAGAATGGCATCAGTCAGATTGGCGTTGGAAAAGTTGATATTTTGTGTATTGATTAGTGACAGATTAGCCTGTCTCAAATCCGCGCCACTAAAATTGACATTCTCTAATGTTGCTAAGGACAAATTAGCAGGGATGAAGTTAGCATTCGGCGCGAAGATAGCACCTGAGGCATTGACATTTAGCCAAACAGATTCACCAAAGTTAGTGCCTCTGAGTTGTGTACGAGTACCCACATTGTTGGGATCGAACCGAACGTTTTCGAGTCTGGTTTTGAAAAAATTAGAACCGTTGAGATTTTGACCTCGGAAGCTATTTCCTACTAAGTTTTGTCCTTCAAAGTTTAAAGCTGGCATGATTCAATCCCTCTAAAAAATATGTAAGTTCTCAATTAGTCAAAAAACTGTAGATGCAATTCACTTCGTTACGTGTTTTTCGCTAGGACTTTCAGGCTGAAAATATTTCAGGATTAAAGTCCTAACTCCGAACTCATTCACCCATCAAGTTGAATTCGCTCACTCATTAACTGAAGAAAAAAGTTGTGCCAGGCGAGTCAATAATGTTGGTGTTGACATTTGCCTGAGTAAAGGCGGTGCCTACCAAAGTCAGCAACAAATCACCTTGGTTGAACCCGGCGTTAGCTGCGATTCCATCGCTGACTCGAAATACCGTATTACCACCTGCATTTGTAAACACATCAATGGCAGTAATACCACTGAAGGAAAGAAAATCGCCTCCCAATCCACTAACAAATCCGTTCACCCGGTCTTGTCCATCTCCACTGGCATAGCGAATCGTATCAATGCCTGCACCGCCTGTGAGAGTATCGTTACCAAGACCACCGACGAAAGTATTATTACCATCACCGCCAATCAGGGTATCATTGCCAGCTCCACCATTCAGAAAATCATCACCTTCACCGCCAGAAAGCCAGTCATTTCCATTACCACCAATTAAAAAGTCATTACCAATACCACCATCCACGGTGTCAGCACCAGCAAGACCACTGAGGGTATCATTACCATCACCACCATTGAGGATATTATTAGCTCCGTTGCCTGTGATGGTGTTGGCAAGTTCGTTACCAGTACCGATGATGGCTGGGTCTATTAAGATCAGGTTTTCCAGGTGATCGCCTAAGATATAGTCCACACTGGATTGAACTGTATCTGTGCCTTCGCCTGAGTTTTCTGCGATCGCATCCCCTAAACTATCGACTATGTATGTATCATTAGCCGCACCGCCACTCATTGCGTCATTGCCTGTACCCCCGTCAACTGTGTCAGCACCACCGCCACCAATCAGGGAGTCATCACCAATACCACCATTGAGAATATCGGCTCCAATACCACCATCGATTGTGTCATTGCCTTCGCCACCAATCAGGGAGTCATCACCAATACCACCAATCAGGGAATCATCGCCTAGTCCACCATCAACTGTGTCAGCACCAGCACCACCATTGAGGATATCGTTGCCGTTAGCCCCGTTGAGGATATTGTTAGCTTCGTTACCTGTAATGATGTTGGCAAGTTCATTGCCAGTGGCGTTGAGGGCTGTGCCAATCAAGGTCAAGTTTTCTAAGTTGCTGCCTAAGGTGTAGTCCAGACTAGATTGGACAGTATCAATACCTTCATCAGCGTTTTCTGTAATGGCATCCCCTAAACTATCAACTATGTAGGTATCGTTGCCTGTGCCACCAATTAAGGAGTCATCACCAGCGCCACCATCCAGGGTGTCATCACCAGCATCGCCATTGAGAGTATCATTGCCAGCCGCACCATTGAGGCTATTGTTAGCTGCGTTACCAGTAATGATGTTGGCAAGTTCATTGCCAGTACCGTTTTGAACTGTACCAATCAAAACCAGGTTTTCTAAGTTGCTGCCTAAGATATAGTTCAGGCTAGATTGGACAGTATCTATACCTTCATTAGCGATTTCTGCGATCGCATCCCCTAAACTATCAACTGTGTATGTGTCGTTGCCTGTGCCACCACTTAAGGAGTCATCCCCCTCACCACCGTTGAGTAGATCGTCGCCTGCACCACCAATCACGGTATCGTTACCAGCCGCACCGTTAAGGGTATTGTTGCCAGTGTTGCCTGTGATGACGTTGGCAACTTCATTACCAGTGCCGCTTTGGGCTGTACCAATCAAGGTCAGGTTTTCTAAGTTACTGCCTAAGGTATAGTCAAGCAGACTAGACTGGACAGTATCTACACCTTCATTGGCGTTTTCTGTCATAATATCCCCTGTGCTATCGATTACATAAGTGTCGTTGCCTATGCCACCAATCAGGGTATCGTTGCCGGCCGCACCGTTGAGGATATTGTTGCCAGTGTTACCAGTAATAATATTGTTAAGTGCGTTACCAGTCCCGTTTTGGGCAGTGGCAATTAGGGTCAGGTATTCGACGTTGGTGGCTAAGGTATAGCTAGCAAGGCTAGAACGGACAGTATCTATGCCTGCATTGGCATTTTCAATTACAGTATCGCTGGCGCTATTGACTACATAGGTGTCATTTCCAGCAGCACCAACCATCCGGTCAGCACCCGCACCGCCATCGAGATAATCATTACCTCCACCACCGTTGAGGGTGTCATTACCACCATTGCCAAACAGGTTATCGTTACCGCTGGTGCCGTTGAGGGTGTTGTTCCCTGCATCACCAACATACAGACCAATGGCATCAACTGCGATCGCCCCTGTAAGATTTGCACCCACAAAGCTAGCATTTGTAAAGTTGCCTTTAGACAAATTAGCGTTACTCAGATTGGCATCAGTGAAATTTGCACCAATGGCGATCGCATCAGTTGTCAGCACCCCACTCATGTTAGCCCCTGTAAAATTGGCATTGGTGAAGTTGCTTTTAGATAGATCAGTACCCACCATCCTGGCACTACTGAAATTTGAGCCAGTAAAATCGGTAACAATTAATTTAGCCCCAGTCAGGTCTGTGACTGTAACAGCGCCATTAGCAGCTACATAGGCACTAAAATCAGAACCCGATAAAATAGCATCATCTACAGTAAAGTTAGTTAAGTTAGCGCCACGAAATCTAACATTAGCAGTCTGTCCTGGTTCGAGAGGAGCATCACTCAGAAAAACATTACTGAAATTAGCTAAGTCAAAAATCGAATTTCGCAGTGTCAAATCTGTGAGTTTTGCCAGTCGGAAATCAGCACCGGTTGCATCAACATTGAGTAAAAGAGTTGCTTCAAAATCAGTTTCTTCTAACTTGGCATTGCTTAGATTCGCACCCGTCAAGTCAGCAGCTTTGAGCTTCGCTTTATATAAATCAGCACCAGTAAAGTTTGCACCTCTTAGGTTTGGTCGCTCCGATTGTTCACCACTGAGATTTGCTTCTCGCAAATTGGCATTAGTTAAATTGGCGTTTGCCAGTTTGATAAATTTGGTGTTGATTAATGAGAGATTAGCCCCAGTCAGGTCTGCACCATTAAGATTGACATTTTCTAATGTCGCCTTATAAAGATTAGCTGGGCCAAAGTTGCTATTCGGGGCAAAGATGGCATTACGAGCATCAACGTTATATAGTTTTGCTTCTTCAAAGTTAGTACCTCTCAATGCCGTATTGGTAAATAAAACATTGGTAAGAGTGGCTTTGAAAAATGTAGAACCATTGAGGTTTTGACCGCTAAAGTCGTTTCCTGTCAGTAATTGTTCGCTAAAGTTTAAAGCTGACATATTACGCACCTAAGGGTTTAAAGAAACAGGGATTCAAGCTGAATGTTTAACTGCTATAGGTTGTGCTTGAGCAGTTGGTTGTAGTTGCTCTTTTAACCAAGTAGAAAAAAGTTGGTTAAGCAACCGTTGCCGCATCGGTTCGTCAAGCTGGGCAGGTATAAACTTTTCTAACCGCACAATTAACCACCAATCGCCAATATTGGTTGGGGGCGACAGTTGACCGGGTTGGCTAAGAGCCAGGATGCAGGCTAGTTGGGGATGGGGTGTACTCAATGCTACTGGCCCAATCAATCCGCCAGTTTGAGCCTCGGAACCTTGGGAATATTGCTTGGCGACTTCGGCAAAGGATTGTTCACCTTCTAGCAGCCGAAAATAAAGTTCTTGAGCAGCAGCACCATCGCGGATGCGAATCAGAGAATAAACAACTTGGTCAAGTTGCGGTTTCAATTGGCGAAAATGAGACTCTAACTTGCTCCCCCAAGTGGCTTTTTTAAACTTCTCGATTCTCAGGTTGCGGGTTGCTAAATCTAAAAATTGTGTTTCGCTAATATTCTGCTGCTGTAACCAAGTTTGGCGTTCCACTTCTGATAACAACTGATTTTGTTGACAAAACTCCTGGTAACATCTGGCTTGTTCTTCGCTTGAGCAGGTAAAAGATGCGTAGGCAAAGCCCGTCGTAGACATCGCTTCATCAATTATCATTTCTTGCTGAAGCTTTGGCAGCAGTTGGTATCGACTCAAGAGGGGAATAATTTCTTGAGTTGTCAACATCTGATTATGAACTTGTAAGAGTGTGGCTGATGACTTATCAACTTTTTTCTGCCTGCCGCCAAATCCCTTATGCTCTACAGGGGCTATTGACTCTAACTTCGTTCCCTCCCAAGGGGAAATTAGTTTGCTATCTTCTTGCTGTATCCATTGCAGATGTTGGGGTAATAATTGGGCTAAATCATAGCGTTCGAGAATTGTTTGCCTAGCTTTTGCCCTGATCTGAGCCATTTTATCTGGATGATTCAAGGCTTCTTGAATGCGATCGCATATTTCCTGGGGTGAAAAGAAATCTGCTAACAAGCCATTCACCCCATCTTGAATGACTTCCATCACAGGCGCAGTTCTCGAACCTACTACCAAACAACCCGTAGCTAGGGATTCCATTAACGACCAGGATAAAACAAAGGGACGGGTTAAATAAATGTGCGCCGAAGAAGCTTGCAGAACTTGCAGATATTCTGTGTAAGGTAACCAACCTGCAAAATGAACGCGGTTGAGGTCGAGATCGTATTTTTCTAGCATCACCTCCTTATAGGTTTTGCCATCGGGTAGTTTCTTCCCATAAGCGACGCGGTTTTCTCCGACAATTACCACATGACAATTCGGGCGTTGTTGCTGGAGTAAAGCCATCGCCTCAATGAACTGGGGAAATCCGCGATAAGGCTCCATACCTCTAGTAGCATATGTGACAATTTCATCAACTTGAGAAAGGTCAAGATTGATGCTGGGAAGAACTAATTTTGCTCCTGGTTTGGGGCAAAAGAAGCTAGTATCAACTCCGTCATGAAGTACAGCAATTTTATTGTGATACTCTAAAGGAAATTGCTGACGCTGCCAGTAGGTAGGAGAAAGACCGCGATCGCAACTATATAGATCCTGCAAAATCGGCGCATTTTTCATCCGAATTCTAGCTTCATCATCCGCGCTCAGGCGATCACTGGGATCAAAGTCTGCGTCAGTACCATGAGCATGGTAAAACCACTCAAAATAACACAGTAACTTGGCTTGCGGAAAAATATCTTTAATAAATAAAGTCGGGCCCCAACCCGAATGACCATAAACGACATCCGGGACAAATCCCCGTGCTTTCAGTTGTTCTGCTAACCGATACACACCTTGACCTTGAAGGACAGCATTTTCCAAAGTTCTCACGTAATGGTGAGTTTCTGGTCTAGCTTCTCGTTTTGGGGCATAGACGACTCTATTAACACCGGGTAAGCTACCTTCTTTACGAGTCGTACCAAAGAAAACTTGATTTTGCTTGTCCTTAGCTAAAGCAGCAGCTACATGACGAAATTGGGCTGGGAAATTGGGGTGCAAAAATAAAATTCGCATGGCTTTTTAATTACTGGTCTCATGCCTTTCCCTAACCTGGGTAAGCAGATTCTCGACTTGTTGCAGAAATCGAGAATCTGACAAGCAAATAAACTTGGCTGGTTTGTAGATCCCTGACTTCTTGGTGATTTCTGATTAAAAAATACCTCCATTGACGAGTTTCGACTTCTCTGCGAGACGCTACGCGAACGCTCAACTCTCGACTGCTCAGTTGGTTGAGTGACTTGTGCCGAGCGGAGCCGAGGTAAGTCGAAACCAACGGCTACGGTAAATTTATTACTAGAATTCACCTTAAAGAAGTCGGGCATCTCGCAGTCCATCAAAATTAATGTGGCAGTAGAGTGTAGGGTGGCATTGCCCACCATATCCGGATTTTGGTGCGCAAATACCCAACCTACGTGTATTTCTACTATCTACATACTTCTCAATGACTTTGAAGTACTAGAAGGAAATCAAAAGACTATAATTGAGACTTACATTGGAAGAGTGGCTTAACAAGTTATGTAGATGTAGCTACTCTTCATGGTTGGGGTAACTATCAGGTGTGTGTTACTTGGCTGGTACCCAAGTCCACCGCCTAGTTACCCATTTCTTAAACCACAGGGGCATCAGTAACAAAATCTAATGTGTCGAACCGCCCAGGAAGTACCCCTTGCACAACAGCTAGGGTTTCAGCTTGAGAAATAGGAATGCCAGCTTCAGGAGTAACGTAGATCCGGGTACTAGCTGTAGCAACACCACCAACACTGAGATTGATGCGCTGGAACGACAACTGCTCAAATTCAAGACCCTCAAGCAAGAAAAAGTCAGTACCATCCTGGAAGTCAGTAATCCAGTCGCCAGCAGGAGGAGATATAATTGGCTCCCCAGGCTGGATTGGCTCTGGTACAAAGTCTGTGAATAGCAATTGGAAGAAGTCAGTGTCAGTCCCGCCAGTTAAGGTGTCACGTGCGGTTTGGGTTTCCGCATCTTCGCCACCAAAAATCAGGTCGATGCCAGCCGCACCAATAACGCGGTCAACGCCAGCGCCACCATCGAGGAAATCATCACCACCACCGCCATTGAGGACATCATTGCCAGCAAGGCTTTCTTCGGCATCAAAGTCACCGTAGATGGTGTCATTACCACCAAGACCATTAAGGTTGTCAGCACCCTCACCACCATCGATGAAGTCACCGTCAACGCCACCTCTGATGGTTTCTAAGCCAGCACCACCTAAGAGGGTACTAGTACCTGCGCCACCATCGAGAACGTCATCGCCGTCGCCGCCATCAAGGTAGTCAACACCGTCTCCACCTAACAGGGAGTCACCATCGGCATAGCCGAAGAGGGTGTCATCGCCTTCACCACCCAAGATGGTATCAGCCCCACCCGAAGCCAAGCTGTCAGCTTCACCATAGAGAGTATCATTGCCCTCTGCGCCATCGATGTAGTCAGCACCCCCCGCAATTGTACCTTCTGTGTCATCGCCGTACAGCACATCATTAGCGAAGCCACCAATTACGGTGTCATTACCAGCACCGCCCTGTGCAGTATCCTCAAAACCACCATAGACCCAGTCAGCACCAGCGCCACCATCGAGGAAGTCTTTGCCATCGTTGACATCTTCAATACTCGTCCCGCCAATTAGGGTGTCATTGCCGGCTTCACCATACAGTGAGTCCTCGCCTGCATCCCCAAATAGTCTGTCGGCACCGCCTCCACCATACAGCTCGTCTTTATCATTGCCACCTCGAAGGAGGTCATTACCACCTAAAGCATTGAGAATGTCATCACCACCATTGCCGCGTAGGGTATCAGCATTCGCGCTTCCTGTAAGGGTATCGGGCAGTTCTGTTCCGTTTTTGATTGCCATAATTTAAGATCCTGATAATTTAATTAGTGAGTGTTTTGCTAGCTAACTTAAACGTGCTGGATGCACGATACAAGTCTGGCTAATTGGTTGTTGTCACTCTCTCACCACTTTATTCTTCCCCTCTCCCAAAGTTAGAAGAGGGGGTAATAAAGGCATGGTGAGACGATGTTGCAGCAGGTATTTAGACATACTTCCAATCTCTTGATGAGTAAACATTTGCAAATCAACTTTTTTGAAACGTCATTCGTAAATTAATATGGGGATCGTTGCGTAATTTAGCTAATTGAGCATTGCAAAGATGAACTTAGACAGATGCAGCGCAACTTGTCGTCAGACACCGCTCTTAAATCTAAGCTAATTGATGTTATATCAGTAGTATGTAACCATATGAAGAGGTATGATCGCACCTCTTTATATGCCATCTGTCATATAGATGTAAGTTTTATTAACTCGAAGATTGCATTTACCTCGCTTAAGGAAGACCTACTAGGCAAACAGTAACATTAAAGGCTAACGCCAAGAACTCACACCAGTCACTTGGGTCAGGTTAACCCTACGGCAATTCCTGATGGGGAAAACTCTCAAGACGCGATCGCCTATTTCTGCTGCTATTGCCAATTTATTGAGATCGTATTATCAATGTAGTTGCTGCATTGAAGCAACTTTTGGTTTATACTTAATCCTAGTTAACTATTAATTAAGTATTTGTAAAAATATGATAAATGGTGATTTGCTATTAAAAAGCCATTTACATATTTTTTACTAATTTTAGCTAGCCAAAGTTACCGATAAAAGTCGTTTCTTTAAAAAAAATTATTTTCTTAAGAAAATTCATTGAGGAACACACAAGTAGTATTATCTTACGCACACAGTTCATTTGTCAATATCTTAAATGCAATTTTTCCCTCAAAATTATTTCCGATTATTGATGTTTATTTCCTCATAATAAATATTTAAATATTTATTTGAATTATAAAATTTAAATTTCCTGTAAAGCAGAAATGAGCTTGAGCAAAATAAAAAACTCCATCCATACTTCGGTAAACTCAGCGGTCACTGAGCTATGCGATGCACTGAGTAGTCCGACAGGTGTAAATCGATCACGGTACCCTGAGGTCGCTGAACATAGTCGAAGTGTGACCGCAAAGGGATGGAGTTTTTGTTAGTGGTCAGTAGTTAGCCTGAGCGTAGTCGAAGGCTAACCTTTTTTGATTTCATTTTTAATGCTTGTAGGACTTACGCATTGACAAAATAACAAAATAGTGGATTCATAAATAAGGGTCGTTACTTGACAGGTATCAGACAATTAGAGAAATTACTAAACCATCCACAGGGCAATGCAATCTAGACCTCTACACCTTATTTTTGCTGTCAGAGCCAAAGTTTGGGGGGTGCAGCAGGTTGGCAGAGATATTGGGAGACGTTTCACATGATAGTGTAAATCGGTTTTTATTGAGAGAGAGATACGAACCGAAAGATTTATTCAAGATAATAGTTTTTTAGGAAATTTCTATTTCTGCTCAAGCTCATTTCCAAATAGCACATTACTATATGTATCTCTAGATAGATGCTAATATCTAGATTTTACTGTTGTTTACCGAAATTAGCTCTCTCAATCTCTCCATGATTTTTTTATAGGTATTTTTGACTTATTTTTCTGGAGTTTAGACTAAATGGGTCATGTTCAAGAAAAAAGGGGTGTCTGATTGAATACAGTCCCCCTTTTAGCAGAAGGTGAGAAAAGAACTACTATTACTCACCTGCCAACATGAAAAATGCCAGACTTGAAGAGTTTCGTCAAGTAGCCCACAAATATTTAGGTAGAGCCAAGGACGCAACTTTTGAATTATAAGTAAAACCTCTAATTGGTAAAATAGTCAAAAACGGGGTGTAACATGGCGAAAAAGTATATTGTTGACTTGAATGAAGATGAAGTTTCTCAACTGCAATCGATAATTAAAAAAGGTAAGCACAAAGCAAGAAGCATAACCCGTGCAAACATTCTTCTGA
The DNA here is from genome assembly GCF_014222285.1 of Nostoc sp. UCD121. Classification (GTDB taxonomy): domain Bacteria; phylum Cyanobacteriota; class Cyanobacteriia; order Cyanobacteriales; family Nostocaceae; genus Nostoc. The sequence goes on along the minus strand of NZ_JACKZS010000136.1, from coordinate 9,376 downwards.
TGGCAACTGATAGAGAAACTGATCAAGCGATTGCCATATATCTATTTCAAGGTATTTTGTCTCCCCTCAAGCTTGATGATACTTTAATCCAACTGTCAGTTCACCATCCCAAAGCCTTACAGTGCAACTGAAGTCATGGACAGCCACCACTATGCACCAACAGCCACCCTTGCCTCGCAAATCAGGATTATCTTTGACTAAGATTTGGCACACTTCGCCGATTTGGTAGGTATTGGGTACTTGGGTTCTCTCCATTATTTTTTGCACCACATCAGTGACGATCCTGGCACTGGGAACTTTACCACCAGCCTCCTGTACTGCCCGTTGCCAAACTTTAACCTGCTGCTGGGGTTCTAGGGGTGCGAGAGGGCGCACTTGTCCTTCGTTAGTCGGCAGGATTCGTGAGGGGTTAAGTCGAGTTTCATCCACTTCCTCATTTTGGGAACAATTTGTTCCCGCCACTATGTTGTCAAATACTACAGAACCAGCTATTAGATAATTGACTCGGCGATGGGTGTATCCAAATCTATCACGACAATACTCCTCAAATGTGCGATGAGTGGATCTGTATAACCTGCGATCGCGCAACTGAGCCAATGCCTTGCCTGCCTCAAAAAACGCCCGTTCCACTTTCCTCTCCAGGAGTAAGCGATCGCTAATTTCCTACTCGGTTAGCTCTGGAACTTCAACAGCCATAACCGTAATCGTTGCGGAACCTGGGTTTTCTTGAAGGGAGATATCCTTATTTGCAGAGTTAGCGGGTGGTTTGGAATCACTCTTTGCGACAGAAGTGGCTTTGTTACGGTTCGAGGGTGGTTTAGCCATTATTCCACCCCTAACTGAACAGTACTTGAACGAATATCGAGTTGTGCCATGATAGAGATGTAATTAAATTGATATTAATTCCCCAAACCTTTTACTGAGGTTGGGGTTTTTCCTTAACTTGTTTACATATATATTTGCATCTGCGGTAGTCATCCTTTTTGCTTTGTCGGCTTTGGCATTGGTTCTACATTCCCGTGTATGAAATGTCCATCACAAGCAAAGCGGTATAAGCTTACCTACCGCGTTAAAACCCCAGATGTATTTGTCGAGCTATAGCCGTCGCCAACACAGCATTTTTACGCACCAGCAGTTGCTTTGCTTCGTTAACTGAACAGTGTCGCAGTTTATATATGGCTTGGTGCAGTCCGGCGTAGGCATCCGTTGCACCGTTTATCGCTGTCTGTAAAGTTTGTGGGTTCATATTCTTCCAGCTTTGATGAAACTTTAAACTCGTAGTAGTCACCAAGCTATTTTATGTCAACTGGGAGATTACAATGTGAGTAAGAATGATAAAAGTAAACTGATGATTTCTCTCGATTCCGTTGACAGACTAAAATGGAGTTCTGAACTGGGGAAACGCTTACAATCTTTACGTGGTGAGATTCCCATGCGAACCCTTGCCGACAAAGTTAACAATAATGGTGTAACTTGCACTTACCAGTATATTCATAAGCTGGAGGTAGGCAAAGCTGAGGCCGTCTCAACTGATTTAATCGTGGCTATCTGCAATGCTCTTGATGCCGATTTTAAGCAGCTATTTCCGGCTGTATACATTGATCCATCTGAACTTTTGGCTATTTTACAAAAAAATGTCGCCTAACAGTTGTTTTGTCTACTCCGAGTTGATAGAATAGGAATAACAAAAGACGACCGCCCCCGTCTGGACAACGAAGCGATCGCCCTTTGTGAAAACCTAACCCCTGTAGAGGCAGGAATATCAATTATGACTTATCCCAAATACACTCAGCAAGCCCTCTCTCGTTACACCCTCCCCCGCCTCAAAAGAATCGCCGCCGAACGTGGCGTAACACCCACTGGGGACAAAAGAGCGGCTCAAACCTGGATAAACGCAATCATCACCCACCAATCCACCCAGCTTCAGAAAGTTGACAACCAAGCTCTCGCCCAAGCCGAACTTGACCACTTCATCGCTGACCAAGCCCAAGCCGTAGCTCCCGAACCCCTCACAATAGTCGAAATCTCGTTTGACCATCACGAATATTACGCTGATGACAAACTGGTAGCCAGCATCAGCCATGACGATAACCACTTAACGCAACGCTGGGTAGTCACGGTAAACGATAAAGAAATATTTCGTGCCAATACTCTAATGCGTTGCGATCGCTTCATCTGCACTCACTATAAAGACGGCTCATTACCTGTGCAGGAAAAAGCAGAGGTGCAGGGGAGCAGGGGTGCAGAGGGGAAAAACTTACAACAACTTTCTCCTCTGCCCCTCTGCGCCTCTGCCCCGCAAGTTTCCTCTTCTACCGAAAACCAAATCATGGCGCATATCTTCAACGAGTGCCAGAATTACGGCTTTGAAATTCTCGATGATGGCATTTACAACAACAAGGGCGTGAAACTGGGGCAAGTCGGATGCACTAACGGGAACTGGTGGGTGAAGAGGCGTTATTCAGTCCAGCAGCAGTATTCTAACTCGGTGCTTGATGCTGTGCGCTCATTGTCGATGGTGGACACCGTACCCCATGCAGAAGCGGCTGACTGTGAAGAATTGCTAGACCGTCCATTTGAGATGCTGACTGTTCTTGACTGGGAAATGTTACGGGAGTATGCACCAGTTTCAGAAAGTCGGGAGTTAGTAGCAGCGTAATTCTCGCACAGACGAGAGCGATTGCTCTTGGTTGTAACAGTCAAGCGATCGCTCATCAACTACTGGCTTATTCACCAATCCCCATTAAATCAATGCAACCTACAATATCAATCCCTCAACACTGGGGCTACCCTCGCTTTGGTTTGGAACAGCGTACAGAACAAGGCACGATTCTAGGACTTTACTACTACCCATCTGGTACAGAATTGGCTGAACAATTTGATGATGGATGGCGTTATGTATTAATGCCTAACAAGAATTTTGACGAGATATCGTACTTGCAAGAAAATCAAATCCAACCGCTATCTCCACAGGAATTGTTCACGCAAATTACCGCAGAAATTGAATTCTATCAGCGTCAAATATCTATCTTGCAACAACAGTTAGCCGTAGTAACTGGAGGTTTCACAAATGCTTAAAACGGTTGACAACAGCTTTGACCGTAGAGCAAATCATTTGCTGCGTTCGATTCGGCTTTGCGGGGGTTGTGTACCTCTGCACCGTCTTCAGTTCCAATTCTCTGATTCAGTCATTCAAACTCTGCTGGATAAAGAACTGGTGCAAGTACAAAACACGGGACGCGGTTTTTTGTTAGAGATTGCCGAGGATTTTTAGGTTATTAATCCCAGAGGACACAATCATGAAACTTTACACGAAAACCATTGCACAGACTTTACCCAATTGGGCAACTGTCGTTACAAAGAGTGCAGATTTATTTGAGATTGAAATTAATGATGAACACCCAAATTTCCAATCTCTGCTTGAAAAGTTAGAAACCGAGATTGAACCAGGGACTTTCGGGGTTAAAGCAGAAGATTTATGTTCCAGGCTCGGCATAGAAATGTTTAACCCAAATCTGCACTACTTAGTTGATCAAGCCCAAACTCTGATATTTGAAATTGCTACGCACCCAGACTACAAATAACTACTGGAGTTGGGATATCAACCTGATTTAAACATTGCCGATGCTCAAACTGCACTGACTTATTTGGAATGGGAATTAGAGGGGAATCGAGAACCTTCTAATTAGAAAAAAAGCGTTCACCTAAAGGAATGTCATTACTTTAGGTGAACGCACGGAAGTTTTTCTCCCGCTACAAAATTCCCATTATTGCACACAGAACACTAATCAATGAAACTTTAACCGAGGTGAACATGGTTACTGAAATAAAACTAGGTTTATGCAACCCTCCCGAACCGATTTATCTCTATGTCAAAAACGCTGAGTTAGGTGGAGAATCTTATCTGTGGTATCACTACGATATTGACAGGGAGAAAACCATCCCTGTTTCCCAAAGAGCATTAACTGGTTATCTGTCTGAACTGCGATTTACAACTAAAGAGTTCAAAGGAAAGGATAATCTCAAGCTGGACATTGTAGTGAGTGCTGATGAAGTTTATGTCATCAGAAGTGGTGTTGAAACAAACTTCACCAAAAGCTTTCTCTTGGCTGCATCATTAGTACAGGATTTTTCTAAGCCACTGATTATTGCTGCTAATGCTGGTGAACAAAATACGGTTTTCTGCAATCTTTACGATGCTGCAACTAAAACCAGAATTGAAAGAGAATGGAATAAAAATGCTGATTGGGTAACTCTCATTAATGACATTCAATCTCGCTTAGGTGGCACATCATTAACTATTCCATCTGTAGCAGAAATCCCAATAAATCCACCAAAACTTAGCGTAGTTCCTCAACCAGTACATCATCAAGACCTACGAATTAAAAATATTCGCACCTTGCTTGATTATCCCCTTGATTTGGTCAGAGAGTGGTTGCAATTTCAGGATGTTGACCGCCCAAGTCTACTTCACATTAGCAAGATTAATGAACTGGTAAAAACAATGTGTTTGGCTTGGGCAGCAGACAAGTCTGACCATCCCAATCATGCCGAATCTTTGTATCAAAACCAAGTTGTTGATGCTGTTGCTAGCGGTGCAGATGAGTTAACGGCAATCAACGCATGGATGCAACAGTTGCAAACTGCAAAAGCTGGAGCAGTGTAAATCAGAAGCCAGAATTCAGGATTCAGAATTATTCTGATTTCTGACTCCTGGCTCCTCAATTCTCAACATCAGAGGAATTAACCATGAAAGTCATCGTTACAGTCGTTGAAAAAATCATCAGTGAAGCACACATCGATATCCCTGATGGGCTGAATCAATCCGCAATCAAACAGCACATCGTAGACCGCTATAACACTGGGGAAATGTCCACAGATATGAACATCTTTCAAGTGGAATTTGAATCTATCAACGCTCAGATTGTTCAAGAAAATTCTTCTCCTAAGTCTGCATAAACATTGGAGGTAATAAATGAATCCCAAATGGACTGATGAAGAACTCGGAATCATTGAAGCTAAAGCTGAACTTTATACCCCTAAACAGATAGCCTCAATCTTAAAAAGACATGGCTATTTTCGCACTCCAATTGCTATCGCTACTAAGCTTTGGGCTTTAGGTTATTCTACAAGCCCCTTCCTCGATAACTATAGCAGTGCTGAAATCGCTCGTGTTCTGTGTGTGCATTCCACCACCGTTTCTGGTTGGGTCAGACGTGGTTGGTTGAAAACTAGCCGACGTTCTTCTAAGCGTTATCAAGTTCGTCGATGGCATTTAAAACAGTTTTTTGATAACCCGCCACAACATCTAAAAAAGCGTATTGCCTCTATTGACTCCGAAGCCATTAATTACTTATTAGGGAAACAAGCATGATTGACCATATTAATGCACTTCAAACAAGTTGGTATCTTTCCCCACCTTGGGGACAAACAATTCCGCCTGTTGCAGTTAATTTACTGGAGAGAGTTTTTCTCCGCACAACAAGAACATTTGGTTACTGCTGCGGTATGCAATGGAAACACGAATGTTGGATTTATTCAATTGATTGCGGTAAAGAAATACTCCACGCGACACAGAACCAAATCATCGGGACTGGAGAGTTAGAAGCCATCAAGGTGCAAAAACCTGCTTTTGTTTTGGGTGAAAGAGTAATCCTCTGTTCTCACGACAAAGGAACAAAACAACGGCTGATTTTGGGGATTGCACTGGTGCATAAATCTTGGTTTTACCTTGTTGAATTGATGTCACCAACGTTAATTAAGACACCAACTATATCGAATCGCTTTTCACTAGTTGGTGAAAAAAGTTTAGTGCGGGTAAATGTTTAATTCTCTTTAATCACACAACTAAAGTTATGTCACAAATTGAAATCGTCGAAATCATCGAACAAATAAAACAAGAGATTCAGGTCAACGCTAATGGTCAGGGTAAAGCCAGTGTTCGGGCAGCAGCAAGACTGGCTGGAGTTGATGAAAAAGCAATTCGTAGCTCTTTAGATAGTGCGGAACTGAAGCCTTCAAGATTAGCTATAATCCTTGCAGAGCATGGTTTTCATCCTGCGGAACTCCGAGAATGGAAAACCAACGGTATCCCCGATATTGCGATCGCTATTATCTTAGACTACTACGCTCACGAAGCAGGGCGATACTGTACTAAACAAGCCAGATTAGTTTGCAAAGCATTTAATACCATTGGCGTTAGAGCATGGATTCAAGACATTTTAGGATGGGTGAAACCGCCAACTGTTCAACAGCCACAATCGCCAATAGAAATCATTCTTCAAAATGCACAGAATCTAGTTGCAATTGCCCAACAACTTTTTGAGCAAGACTGCCGTCAGCGCGAACTAGAGCAAGCTATTCTTGCCCAACAAAATCTCAATCAACAACTACAACACCGTCTCAAAGCGGTTGAAGTTGAACAGGACAGGGTAAACACTCCATGCGGACATAAATATAGTGTTGTTGGTTTCGCTAATCTTCAAGGTTTAGAAATATCTGTAAAAGAAGCAGGTGCTAAAGGTAGAAAAGCAAGTGCCTTGTGCCGAAAACAGGGAATAGAAATAGAACGTATTCATGACCCACGTTTTGGAAAAGTTGGTTTGTATCCAGAAAGTATTTTGGTTGAGGTTTTTAAAGCCGAACACAACTAATAGCAGTTTCAAAATTTGAGAGAACTACCATGCAACAACTCAACTTATTTACTGAATCAACCCCAGTTTTACCCATCACTTATTATCCCGATTTCTTAGGTCAAGAACTTGCAAACGAACTCTACCAACACTGCTTAAAACTGGAGTGGCAGCAAAATCAAATCAGGATCGCGGGTAAAACAATGCCTGTCCCTCGCCTTGAATGTATTTATGGTGATGCCGGATGTGATTACCTCTACTCCAACAGCGTATTTTTAAAACCCCTGACTTGGACAGATGCTCTGTCTAAGTTACGAGATAGGATAACCGCACTTACAAGCTACAAATTCCGCATTGTCATCGGCAATCAGTACCGCAGTGGACAGGATTCGATTGGTTGGCACGCTGACAATGAACCATCAATGGGATCTAACCCTGTGATCGCTTCTGTAAGTCTCGGCTGTGTTCGCAAGTTTCAAATTAAACCGAGAAATGGCAAACCAACAGATTTCTGGCTGGAACACGGGAGCTTGCTTGTAATGCACCCTGGTTGCCAGTCTGCACATCTGCATCAGGTTCCCAAGACCAACAAAGTCGTTAGCACGCGAATTAATCTCACATTCCGACCACACACAGGCGGAAGCAGATAATTCTGATTTTTTCAATCTGAGCAGAGAAACAATAGCACTTCAAAAAAGCTGTCAACCCTGATTCTATATCAGATTCACTGGCTGACAGCATCAATTTTTCGTGCAATTGATTTTTTCTAAGTCATCTACAATCACAACTTGCTAGTTCTTTTGTACTACCTTATTTCATCAAAAAGGAGTCAGATCATGGGAGAAGCAAAACGTCGTCGGTTATTAGATCCTAATTATGGCTTACCTAAAACACCCAATACTTCTGAACCAACCTCAAAAGGAGTTTTCAAAAAACAAACTGATTTCAAAACTGTACCTAAAAATCACTTCATCAATTCTCACTATGAATTACCAAAGCATTATCTAAATTTACGTGACTCCTCGAACCAAAATGATACTGATCATTTAAGCTACACAATTGATACACATCAGAATCAGAACAGTGAATTAGCTCCAAACCACTGGCATGAATGGGTAGTCAATTCTGCCGTTGACCCTAAACTCACTGCCCTAAATGTCTGCTCTTTAAGTGGTTCTCTAGTCTACGAGTACCTTTTATACGCCCTGCCCCAAACCGCTCGACGCAACGATGGGCGACTGCGCGATGGCTACTTGAAAAGATATGCCCATGCAGAGTCCGGTGCATGGTGGGTTAGTGGACTTGACCCTCTCAATGACTGGCTACCGATGGACTGGGGACGGATGAAACCAGATTATCCTCGGCTCGAATGGGACAAGGACACCAAAGAACAAACTCAAAAGCCAGTTAAATACGAGTCACCCCCAAAAACTCCCAACCGTGTCACATATCTGAGAGTCCCCCTACACATCTGGAAGTTGATAGCCCTGCGGTATGACGTGCCGATGCCAGAACATATCACTGTTACCTCGGATGGTGAAGCACTGGGTTTCTGGGCTTGGGTCATGGCTCACCCTGAAATCCCTGTATGCCTTACCGAGGGAGAGAAAAAAGCCGGTTGTCTTCTGACTTTAGGGTATGTAGCGATCGCACTCCCTGGAATCTGGAACGGTCGAGTCGGCAAGGAAGACTTGGAATACCTGCACCCTGATTTAGTCCCAATGGCTCAAAAGGGTCGCAAATTCGTTATCCTTTTCGACTACGAAACCAAACCCAAAACCAAACAGCAAGTTTTTAGTGCTACTCGCCGCACCTGTCAAGTCATTCTCCAACTTGCCTGCCAATGTGAAGTAGCAGTTTTGCCTGGGCCAGAAAAAGGAATTGACGATTGGGTTGTGGCTTTGGGGAAAAAAGCTGAAAAAGCAGTCAGCACGATGATTGCTGATGCCTTAAGAGTCAGCGAGTTAAACCAAAGATTTTTCGTGAATCGCGCCAGGGGGCTTCGCAAATTTAAACCCGATGTGATAGTCAATACTCGCTATCTTTCCACAGTTATCCGCTCTCTGCCTCAGTCGGGGTTAGTTGGTTTGGCTTCCGACATGGGTACTGGCAAGACTGAAATCTTGGCAATGATTAGAAGAGATAACCCAGACTTGAGCTTTTTGAACAACGGGCATCGGGTTACTTTGCTGAAAAATCTCAGCGATCGCTTGCAAACAGCAATGTACTCTGCCATATCTTGCGGGGACTGGGCTAAAGCCAAAGCACTGAGTATCACTGTAGACTCATTGTATAAGATGGCGAACGATTTACAGGCTTACGACATCTTATTTATTGATGAAGCCTGCCAGTATCTCGCCCATCTGCTCAAGTCCAAAACTTGCAAAGAACACCGGGGGGCTATTCTGGAAGTGCTGGAGTATCTGGTTTACAATGCCAAGCTGGTTGTTTTAGCTGATGCTCACTTGGATGATTTGACCATTGAGTTTTTTATGAGAATGCGTCCGGCTGGTGAAAAACCCTACATCATCAAAAATGAATATCGCTCTGGTGGTCGTCAGGTTTATTGGTACGAAGGTAAAAACAGTAGTGCAATCGTTGCCGAGTTCCACGCTCAGTTGATGCTGGGTAAAAAACTGATGATGGTCAGTGATAGCAAGCGCTTCATCAAAAAGTTGGAACGAGCGCTAAATGATGCAGAGGGGCAGAGGTGCAGAGGTGCAGAGGGGAAAGAAATTATACAA
>NZ_JACKZS010000562.1 GCF_014222285.1 Nostoc sp. UCD121 | reverse complement strand
TCAGATTGGTTAATTTAGCGATCGCCTCTGGAATCTGGGTTATTTGGTTGCTACTGAGGTCAAGCTGCGTCAGATTGGTTAATTTAGCGATCGCCTCTGGAATCTGGGTTATTTGGTTGAAACGGAGGCGAAGCTGCGTCAGATTGGTTAATTTAGCGATCGCCTCTGGAATTTGGGTTATTTGGTTGCTATTGAGGTGAAGCTGCGTCAGATTGGTTAATTTAGCGATCGCCTCTGGAATCTGGGTTATTTGGTTGCTACTGAGGTCAAGCTGCGTCAGATTGGTTAATTTAGCGATCGC
>NZ_JACKZS010000135.1 GCF_014222285.1 Nostoc sp. UCD121 | reverse complement strand
ATTCCCCATTCCCCATTCCCCATTCCTAATTCCAATCCTGTTCGTCTTTTTTACCACGACTTTTGTAAATACCGCCTAAATCGTGAATTTTGCGAGTTTTCTCAAAAAGCTCAATTTCGGTCAAACCCCATTGCTGCAAGACTTTATCTAGGTCTTTTTGGATGTCTCTTGCGCCTGGAAAGCCTTGATAACGCATTCGCAGCCTGGCTAATTCTGCTAAGTTATAGTCTGTCGCCTCTTGAGCGAGTAAGATATCAATAAGGGGGCGATCGCGATTATAGAGAGGGTGCTGTTGGTCTTTCCCAACCGTTGGTTCAGTCATCGTCAGTCCTGAGTGTTGTTAGCAGATAGCTAGGGTTTAGCCCGTTCTGAGTCCTGAGTTTTAAGTTTAGCCGACAGGAGAGGAGCAGAAAAGGCAAAAAAATCATCTTCTCCACTGGAAAACTAATTGTAAAAATGAGAACTCCTTACTTACTTCTAACCTCTAACTCGCAACTCTTAAATTCTCTTAGACGGCTAGTACACCTGATGTCTTACGGCTCTCACCACTGCCACTTAACTTTAAATAAAGTTACATTAGTTCTTAAGAAAATACAAAAAACTTTAGATGAGGGTGAATTTTATCTCACCCAAAGTCCAAGCAGCGAGGGAGCAAGAACCCATTATGTTTGAACACTTCACTTCCGAAGCCATTAGAGTAATTATGCTAGCTCAGGAAGAAGCACGTCGCCTGGGACACAATTTCGTAGGAACTGAACAAATTCTCCTGGGTTTGATGGGAGAAGGAACTGGGGTTGCTGCTAAAGTGCTGGCCGAATTAGGCGTTACCCTCAAAGACGCACGTCGTGAGGTAGAAAAAATTATTGGTAGGGGTTCTGGCTTTGTACCACCAGAAATTCCTTTCACTCCCAAGGTGAAAAGTCTCTTTGAGCAATCTTTTAAAGAAGCTCATAGTCTGGGACAGAATTACATCAACACAGAACATTTACTCTTAGGATTAACTGAGGCTGGTGAAGGTGTCGCCGCCAAAGTCCTGCAAAATCTAGGAGTTGACTTCAAGACTGTCCGTAGTGCCATAGTTCGCCGTTTGGGTGAAAATGCACCAGCTTTTGCTGGTAGTGGTAATCAAAAGCGCACCCAACCGCTAACGATGGAAGAATATGGCAGAAATTTGACCAAATTAGCGCAAGAAGGCAGACTCGACCCCGTAGTTGGTCGTGAGAAGGAAATTGAGCGGGCAATCCAAATTCTCGGTCGCCGCACTAAGAATAATCCCGTGTTGATTGGAGAACCAGGAGTTGGTAAAACTGCGATCGCCGAAGGTCTAGCTCAACGTATTATCAACCAAGATGTTCCCGAAACTTTGCAAGATAAGCAAGTTATCAGCCTCGACATGGGGTCATTGGTAGCTGGAACTCGGTTCCGTGGCGATTTTGAAGAACGCATCAAAAAAGTCGTAGAAGAAGTTCGCACTGTCGGCAACATCATTCTGGTAATTGACGAAATTCACACCTTGGTTGGCGCTGGTGGTACAGAAGGTGGTTTGGATGCAGCCAACATCCTCAAGCCTGCCTTAGCACGGGGGGAACTCCAGTGCATCGGCGCAACTACCCTTGATGAGTATCGCAAGCACATTGAGCGCGATGCTGCCCTAGAGCGTCGTTTCCAACCAATTATGGTTGGTGAACCCTCGGTAGAAGAAACCGTACAAATCCTTTACGGCTTGCGCGGTGCTTACGAACAGCACCACAAAGTCACAATTTTGGATTCAGCACTGGTTGCAGCCGCAGAATTATCAGACCGTTATATTAGCGATCGCTTCTTGCCAGATAAGGCAATAGACTTAATTGATGAAGCTGGTTCTCGCGTTCGTCTGCGGAACTCCCAAAGTTCTCCCAATAAAGAACTCAAGCGTGAACTCGCTGGCGTTACCAAAGAAAAAGAAGCAGCAGTCAGAGTCCAAGATTTTGACAAAGCTGTAACCCTACGTGACCAAGAGTTAAAACTCGCAGAACAACTGCAAGCAACATTTACACCAACCGAGCAACCTGTCAACTGTACCGTCGTTGACGAAGAAGACATCGCCCAAATTGTTGCTTCTTGGACTGGCGTACCAGTCAACAAACTGACTGAATCTGAATCAGAATTGCTTCTGCACTTAGAAGACACTCTGCATCAACGCCTCATCGGTCAAGAACAAGCAGTCTCGGCTGTGTCTCGCGGTATCCGTCGCGCCCGCGTTGGCTTGAAAAATCCCAATCGTCCCATTGCAAGCTTTATCTTCTCTGGCCCTACCGGAGTCGGTAAAACAGAATTGGCGAAGGCATTAGCTTCCTACTTCTTCGGTGCGGAAGACTCGATGATTCGGCTAGATATGTCCGAATACATGGAAAGCCATACCGTCGCCAAGCTAATTGGTTCGCCTCCTGGTTACGTTGGATACGACGAAGGCGGACAACTTACAGAAGCCGTGCGGCGGAAACCTTACACAGTGTTGCTATTCGACGAAATCGAAAAAGCACACCCCGATGTATTCAATATGCTGCTGCAAATCTTGGATGACGGTCATCTTACCGATGCCAAAGGTCGGAAAGTGGACTTCAAGAACACGCTGATCATTTTGACTTCCAACATCGGTTCGAAGGTGATTGAAAAAGGTGGTAGTGGTTTAGGCTTTGACTTCGACACTCAAGCCAACGCTAGTTATAACCGCATCCGCACCTTGGTAAATGAAGAATTGAAAGCTTACTTCCGTCCTGAGTTCCTAAACCGTCTCGATGAAATTATCGTCTTCACCCAGCTTTCTAGGGATGAAGTGAAGCAAATTGCTGAAATTATGCTTCGTGAAGTTTCTAAACGCTTGACAGAAAAGGGAATTATTCTTGAAGTTAGCGATCGCTTCAAAGAACTTGTAGTGCAAGAAGGTTATAACCCCAGCTATGGTGCTAGACCATTACGCCGGGCAATTATGCGCCTTTTAGAAGATTCTCTCGCTGAAGCAATGCTGTCTGGTGAAATTACAGATGGAGATACAGCGCTTATCGATGTTGATGATGACTCTCAGGTGAGAGTACAAAAATTAGAAAAACGAGAATTGCTCTTGGCAAATGTTGGCTAATTTTATACCCGATCGCTTTTTGCTGTAATATTTGAGAAATAATTAGCCTCTCATCTAAGTAGAGGCGATCGCAGGGTCATCTCCGACAAACATAAAGTGAAATGGTATATTTTATACCCCTAGTAGAAATACTAGGGGCTTTTTTTATGGAATTTTATTAGAAGTGGGCAATATCCACTTACCCACAGATGTTTATAATGAGTTTAGGATATAGCAGCATAACAGCAATATGATTGAAAATCAGGACTTCCAAATAATTAAAGATAGTGTCAAAACTGATAACAAAGGACGATTAACCTTGGGTACTGTTGCCAAAGCAAAGAGCTACCGAGTGCTGATTAATGAGTTAGGACAAATTCTGCTAGATCCAATAGTAAACATTCCACAAAGAGAACTTTGGATATGGCAAAATTCTGTAGCTCGTAGCTCATTAGAAGTTGGTATAAAACAAGCAAGTTCTGGTGAACTTCACGACTTAGGTTCGTTTGCCCAGTATGCGGATCTAGAAATTGATGAATAGAGGATGTCACAAGGACACTAGTCCTGAACACTGATTTCAAAACATAATTTTTGTGGCAAGGGTTAATCTACCAAACTGAGCAATAGTGAATTTTAAGATAATATTTTCAAGCGAGGCTAGTACAGCACTAGCTAAACTACAACAAACTGACTCTAAGAAGTACCAAAAAGTTTTAAAAACGCTGGGTTTAATGGAAACAAACTTACGACACCCTAGTTTGAATACTCACAAATATGAATCTTTATCAGGGCCCAATGGAGAAGAAATTTTTGAAGCCTATGTAGAAAACAAAACACCTGCTGCTTTTCGAGTTTTTTGGTATTACGGATCTGAACAAGGAGTTATAACTATCCTGACTATTACACTTCATCCTTAATGACAGTGTTGCAACTTAGTGTTAGCGGTAATATGGCATCTTATTTTTATAAATAACTCATTTCTATACTGATTCCTCTGGCAACAATTCTGATGCTAATTCACTCTTAACTACATTCTCAGAATCACCAGATTTAGAAAAACCATCTGCTGCATCCTTGATAAAACCAGCTACAGGTACCGCGATTAGCAAACCTAAAACTCCACCGACATTGGTTCCTACAAGTAAAGCAATTAACACCCATATTGGTCTAAGCCCAGTAAATCTGCCTAAAAGCCGTGGTGCGATCGCCTGATCGATTAACTGATCAATGACAACAGCTACTGCAAAAACCTTCACTGCTAGCCAAAAGTCATGTGTAGCTATTATGAAAGTTATTACAACCACGCTGACGACATCGCCAAAGGGAATTAAGCTCAAAAGCCCGACTCCCAAACCAAAGAGTAAAGCAAACTGGACTTGAAAAGCTAAAAACATTAATGTTTCTGAAACTCCCATCAGCAAAGCCAAAGTTCCTTGCCCAATCAAGTAATTTTGAAAGTTTTGCTGAATAGACTGGCTTACTTGTTGGGCAAAATTACCCGGTAACTTCTTAAATATCCCCTCCCAAATTCTTGGGCCATCTAACAAGAGGTAAAAAGTTATCACTACTATGATTAATGCATCAGAAACACTATCAATCGTATCTACAATAATGCTTAAAAGTTTATCCGTAACGAACTCTAATTCATTAGGTAATTGGTCTGTTACTTGTGTTAATAAGTGACTTAAATTCACATTTAATTTATGCTTAAAGAACCAATCATTTAAAATTTGAAGTTTTTCTTCGCTAGAATCAATCCATTGAGGAAGAACTTTCACCATCTCATTAAATTGCTCTAACACAATAGGAACCAAAGTGATACCCAGAGCAACGATAATTATCAATGCTGATATAAAAACTAATGATACTGCATAGCCACGTTTCACTCCTTGCTTTTGGAGAATGGCAACAGGATAGTTTAAAACGAATGCAAGCAAAGTAGCTAAGACAAGAATTGTTACGACAGGTTGAAAATTTTTAACAAGCAAAAATGCTAGCCAACCATTGAGAAACACTAGAGGAAATAACAGCGTAAAAATTAACCATCTAAGTAGTTGATTGAGTGGAAAATTCATAATTAATTTAAAACTAAAATTATTCTAGTTACTAGATTTAACTGTTGAAATATACTCAACGGTAAGAAAATCAAAAAAATATTCCCAATTCCTAATTCCCAATTATTAACTTTCAGCAAAAGCTAAAAATTGCTCCTCATTTATTCGTCCTGCTTGATAGAGAGTATTGGTAATTTCCGAAATAGTTAAAACTGAATGGCTGCGATAACCATTTTGCTGTAACCTATCTTTCACCCCTTGTTCATGATCGATAAGTACCACAATATCATTAACATTTAATCCTGCTGATTCTAACTTTCCTGCGCCTTCCATAACACTTTTGCCACTGATGAGAATATCGTCAACTACTACAACTGTTTCACCAGGATGAAAGTGACCCTCAATAACTCTGCGCGTTCCGTGGGCCTTTACCTCTTTACGGGGGAAAATCATTGGACAATGAAGGCGCAAAGCTAAACCAGTCGCGGTAGGCAAAGAACCATAAGGAATACCTGCTAATCTATCAAAATTGAGATTCTTCAAAATATCCTCATAAGCAGTGAGAACTTGATTAAAAACTTGAGGATTGGAAATAATTTTGCGTAAGTCGATGTAATAAGGGAATATCGCTCCTGATGCTTGGACAAAGCTGCCAAACATAATACAGTCAATGTCATAAAGTTGTAAAATCAAATCCTGGTAGGGGTGCTGATTTAGGAAACAAACATCAGGAAACCACACAGAACATGTAGAATTTTCGTGAATAATTTCAGTTTTTAGTTGATTAATTTCTGCGCGTAAAGACTCGACTTCCTCAGATAACTCTGTATTTCCCAACATATCTTGAGGAACAGGAATCAGCAAACCATCACCGTTAGCATTCAACCCTGCTTCTAAAATTTGTCTGAGGTTTCCACCCTTCGCCCAGATGCTACGCGCCATAATAATCCGTTCAGGTGCGATCGCTCGAATCAGTGCCAAAACTTCAGCATTTGTAGTTCCTACTTCCAAAGCCAATTGTTCTGGAGTTCCCCAGGTTTTTGATTCTTTTACCACCTGTAAATAAAGGGGTGACTCGTTTGTGGGATATTGCTGTAAAGCTTCTGCACCTGGATTAGAAGTACAACATAAGATAAATACCGCTTTTTCAGGATAGACCAAAAAAGGTGCTACATGATCTTGTCCTGTATAGGGACTAAGAGTGATTGCATCCACCTGCCATTCTGTAAACACAGTTTGGGCAAAAATGGTACTAGTATTTAAGTCACCGTGTTTGGCATCTAAAATGACTGGAATGTGCGCTGGAATTGCTGCTAAAGTTTTGTACAGCAGTTCTAAACCGGGAATACCTAACGCTTCGTAGAAGCCAAGTGTCGGTTTATAAGCACAAACGTAATCAGAAGTTTCCGCAATAATGAATTGTAACCACTTTTCCAAACCAGCGATGAGTTCTTCAGATTCATAACGCACAGGCATCATCTCTGGGTTTGGATCGAGTCCTACAAATAGTAAGCTTTGATTTTGTAAGATACTACGATTCAATTTATCAAAAAAGTTCATTTTTTTAGTTTAAAAAAATATCATTTGTCAAAACATTGATTCTGTTAATTCAGTACCACCAGCTTTTTGCCCTAATTGATAGTGAATCACTGCAAATAAGATAACCATCGGCACTGAGGCAAAGTGAACAATTCGCAATGCTTGCCAATTGCCAAACAAATCCACAATCCAGGGAAATTGAGCAGGTTTATACATTCCTATTCCTGTAAATAACGCCAGCAGCAAGATCGGAATAATTGCTGTATACGCAATCCGATGCCAAGCATAAATTAGGCGCTTAGAATTATGACTTTTTTGTAATGCTTTGAAGTCATTCGCACCGACAAACCGATGTCGCCAGCGCCGGGTAATTAAAACGTAAATTCCATACCACAAGAGATTGAGCGAGAATAGCCACATTGCTGCGAAATGCCAGTGTCTACCTCCTGCAAGCCAACCTCCTAACGTAAATATCGGAGGAATGTGCAAACCTGCACGTCCACCAAAAACAGGGTTGGCGTTGTAAATTTGTAGTCCACTGGTGAGCATGATAAACAGGCTAATGATGTTACACCAGTGGAAAATTTTGGCTGCGATCGCTTGAGTCGGTCGCTTTCGAGTTTGAGAGGGGGTCAAAGTCATAGATTTTGACTAGCAAGTTTGGGTGTATTACCACCTTTATTTTTTCATCCCATGATTCAGTATTCTGACATTGATGGTCTACATCTGTTGTTTTAACTGTCAGTTTAGGTATGAATAGGGTTGTTCTAAGCTAAAGATTCAAAATTGGGCGGCTGTTCAGGGATGCTGTACCCTGTTCTAGTGCCCACAACCAAAGATATTCTATCCGGTGTATTCCTAGCTGCGATCGCTAATTGGACTGCTTATGAAGGTAAACATGGATTTATGACCGCAGCCTCTCATAGAGAAGGACTACGCCTACACGGTGATTATTGTAGGAAGTTTACTGATGGTTTGTTGCTGTAATTTAGGTGTTAAAAGTGACATTTCACGCCCTCAAATATCACAATATTTGATAAATATTGATTAACTTTTAAGCGCTACTTGTACAAAATCGTGGGTTTTGAGAAGCGATAAATCGCCGTCTCTACAAGGATTTTAATACATCGATTTGCAAAAATTAACACCTACTACCAAAAGTTAATTACTTAAAAGCTGGCGTGTTTTCTAATAGCAGCATAGTGTCTTGCTGTTGTATTCATTTCAATTACTAACTCTGTACCTTGACCTAATTTAGAATTACACTTAATTTTACCTTGATGTTTTTCAACGATAATTTCTCGACTAATTGATAGTCCTAGCCCCTTACCTTTACCTACGGGCTTGGTGGTAAAAAATGGTTCAAACATCTGTCTTTGGATATGGGGAAGTATGCCTTGACCATTGTCAGAAATGCGAATTATAACTTTGTGTTTTTTTCCTGTTTGTTTGTTATTTGGCCAAATATCATTACTATTGACTAATGACAAATGACTTCTAACAATCTCTGTATGAATAAAAATTTTGGGAGTAAAGGAATAATCATATTTCATCCTTTCTTCTAAGGCATCAATAGCATTAGTTAAGATGTTCATGAATACCTGATTTAAATCGCCGGGGTAACACTCGATTAAGGGTAATTCACCAAACTCTTTAATTACTTCAATTTTGGCTCTATCAGGCTTTTCTTTGAGCCGATGCTGTAAAATTCTCAGAACACTATCAAGTCCTTCGTGCAGGTTAACCTTTTTCATTTGGCCTTCGTCAGAGGTTGAGAAATTCCGCAAGGCGAAAACAATTTCTTTAACGCGCTCCGAGCCGGCTCGCATTGACCACAGTAATTTTAAAAAGTCTGTCTTCACGAAACTAAGGTCGAGGCATTGCAGATGTAAGGCTATGACTGGGGTAGGGTTGGGATAGTAATGTTGGTAAAGTTCAATGATTCTGATTAAATCTTCAGCGTATTGACTCGCAGGATGGAGATTGCCGTAGATGAAGCTAACAGGGTTGTTAATTTCGTTAGCCATATCCGCCACCAGTTGACCGAGGTTAGCCATTTTCTGGTTCTGCAATAACTGCCTTTGGGTATATTTGAGTTCTTTGAGGGTAGTTTCTAGCTGCTGTGATTTTTCTTTAACTTGGTCTTCAGTAGATTGGTGTTGGGCAATTTCTCTTTGGAGTTGTTCAATTAATTGGTATTGTTGAGTAGCGTAGGCGCAGCCCGTCGTAGACATCGCTTTATCCTGACTAATATCCTTGTGTGTCCCGGCCATTCGCACTGGTTTGCCGGATTCATCCCACTGAAATACTTTGCCACAAGCCAAAATCCATTTCCATTCGCCGGATTTAGTTAACATTCGCAATTCAACTTCAAACACAGGCGTGCATCCTTGGAGATAATCGTGCAACACCTGGCGAATTCTCGGTAAATCTTGTGGATGTACAAGTTGTTCAAAGGATTTATGCTCATGAGCGATTTCGTCTAATCCATACCCCAGAATGCCCTTCCACTGGGGATCGTAATAGGTTTTATTGGTTATGAGATTCCAATCCCACAACCCCAAGCCACTGGCTATTAATGCCATTTGTAAGGCGGCTTGTGAGCATTGACAAGGATCTAAATCTTCTGGAGATAAGTCTTTGGATTCTGGGAAACTCTGCGAATCTTGTACTGAAACTGGAGCTTCCGGTTTATGGGTAGCGGGTTCTTCGATATGCATAGCTGCTGGTACGGTGAGGAAGATATCCTGTAGCTCTCTCTCTACGCTGTCTTAGCACCCTGACGATCCATTTATGGATAAATCGTCTACTTGGTTGATTAGGCTGTAACTTCGGTTAGAAATATATCAGCCGATATCATCAATTTGGATGGAATTTCGAAAAAGGTAAACGGACGAATGTAACCTCTGTTGCGATCGCCGTGGCCATTTTTTAGAAAAAATAGCTACATTGTGTGCATCTACATTCTAAGATATGTCTAAAAAAAGTAGTTCAAATCAAATATAATCACTTAAAAACTCGAAAAATTTTGTAAAAAAATTCTATGATTGAGTCACGTCAAATGTTTCAGGATACAAAAATATTGTCAAGCCTTGTTTGTAGCTTTTTGGGAAAGGGCTGGCTGCTATTCATACAAGGTAGACTACATTGAGTTCCAAAACATAATGGTGTGATAAAAATTCATGCTAATTGGAGCCGATGAGTAATGACTATAGATGAAGTAGTATTGCTACTAAAAGCCAGTCAAGCAACGGGTTTAACAACGCTCCAAGAGATTATATTGCGTTCTTCATGGGAAGGAAAAACTTACACCAATATTGCCTGTGAAGCTCACTACGGCGAGGAACGTGTCAGGAAAATTGCTGCTCATTTATGGCAAGTAATGAGTGATTTTTGTAAAGAACCGATAAATAAATCTAACTTCCGCCAGACTGTAGAAAATCACCGTCTTAGCAAAGCACATCAGCAATTAATTAAGGAATTCAACAAAGCAGCTACAGCTATATCTTTAGAATTTCCTAGTGGCCCAGTATCCCTTAATTCCAGATTCTACATCCCTCGCCCGCCAATTGAGGAAATTGCCTACGCAGAAATGGCTAAACCTGGAAGTCTCATCTGCATCCAAGCACCCAAGAAGATGGGGAAAAGCTCTCTGATTTTGCAGCTGCTTGTACGCGCTAGCAATCAAGGCTTTCGCACCGTGACGTTAGATTTTCAGCAAGCAGATAAAGTAATATTTACCAGTTTGGATAAATTTTTGCGCTGGTTCTGTGCTAATGTCAGCCGAGAGTTACAGCTAGAACCAAAACTCAATGATTATTGGGATGAAGATATGGGTAGCAAAGTAAGTTGCTCTATCTATTTCCAACATTATTTACTGTCTGCGCTGGAAACTCCCCTTGTGCTGGTATTGAATGAGGTGGATTGGGTATTTGAATATGAGGAAATTGCTGGAGAATTATTACCGTTAGTGCGATCATGGTATGAACGAGCCAAAGGGGTAGAAATTTGGCAAAAACTGCGTCTGATTCTGGTTTATTCAACGGAAATTATTATTCCCATAAAACTGACTCAATCACCATTTAATATTGGTTTGCCGATTAAGTTAGCTCCCTTTACAAAAGAGCAGGTGCAGGATTTAGCATTACGTCACGGCTTGGATTGGACAAATGGTAAAGTCGAGAGTTTGATGGCGCTTGTGGGAGGATATCCTTATTTGGTGCGATTAGCTTTTTATCATCTTGTGGGTAAAGGGGGACTAGAACAAGATTTAGAAAAGCTATTAGAAGAAGCACCCACAGAAGCAGGAATTTATCACGAGTATTTAAAGCAATATGTGTTAGCGCTACGAGATGAATCAGCATTGCAAGATGCTTTTTATGAAGTAATTAACTCTATAAATTATGTAAAAGTAGAGCCAGTATTGGCATATAAATTACAAAGTATGGGGCTAATTAATTTAGAAGGCGATCGCAGTACTCCTGCGTGTGAATTATATCGTTTATATTTTCGACAATATTTGAAGACAAGCGAGCATTTCAATAACGGCTGTTTTAACTGTGAGTTTAGGCATGGCTAGCGTTATTTCTGCGGGAGTAACTTCACGAGTGCAAAGCTACAACAACTCTGTGATCGAAAATAGCCGTTGTCGGTCTATTTTCTGAAGCTTGATTTTTTCGGCGTAGAAAGCTTGATAATAAGATTGATAACGCTCTGGTTCGGCTTCTGGATCGGTTTGTTGCCATAGTTCCAAAAAGTGGCGATAGCGTTTTTCCAGCATCACCAAGTCCATGCAAGCGATCGCAGCTTGAACTACTTGCGGAGTCCGAAGTATTTCTTTCTGGTTTTTTTCATTTATATGGAATAAATGGGAAATTAACCCCATCTCGCTGCTAAATTCTAAAAAATGGTCTTGCAAGCGGGAAATTAAATCTGGTTGAGACGCAAAATTTATCGTTTCTCCATCACCGGACGATATTTCTAAAATCTGTTGCCATAAAAATCGGTGGTGGGAAAGGCTAAATTGCAAATCTCGCTCCTCTAGTTCGGCAATAATCGCTTGACGTTGTTCAGGACAATGCAAGTAAATTCGCAGTAATAAAGCTTCTGCGTGTTCTAAAAGACTGCGTTCTGTAGGAAGTGGGGATTGGGAAACTTTACTACTTCCCCATGCTTGCTTCGCTGATACAGGCTTAGTGTATGCAGCCGCAGCCGGAGCAATTTGAGTTAACAGATTTTCGACTCGCAGGGGTATAAGTCTGGTATCTCCCAAACTGAGTATTTCTGCACAGTAGGAAACGTAATAATTTCGTGTATCGCTGTTAGCTATATTTTTAAGTAATTTGACTAATTGCTGAGTTACTTGCTGAAAATCAGTAGCCTGTTTCAAGTCTCGGTTTTGAAGAATTTGCTGAATCTGCCAATCTAACCAAAGTGGCGCATTTTTTAGCAGTTCTCCATAGTCTTCTGGAGTGTGGCTATGCAAATATTCATCAGCATCTTTACCATCGGCTAAATTCAGAATTTTTAGCTGAACTTCTCCTTTGTATGCTAGTTCGGCAATTTCACCGATCGCACGTTCGGCGGCATTGGTTCCGGCTTTATCAGCATCAAAGTTAAGTACTAATTGCTTCGATTCTGTATACCGTAATATTAACCGGACTTGTTCTAAGCTTAAGGCTGTACCGAGGGAAGCAACGGCGTTATTAATTCCAGCAGCGTGGAGAGCGATCGCATCAAAATATCCCTCTACCACCACCGCTTGATCGAGTTGGGAAATCCCACCTTTGGCTTGATCGAGAGCAAATAATGTTTTACCTTTGCTAAAAAGTTCCGTTTCTGGTGAATTCAGATATTTCGGTTGTTCATCCGTGAGAGTTCTGCCACCAAAGGCAATGACGCGCCCTTGAACATCGCGGATGGGAATCATTAAGCGATCGCGGAATACATCATAATAACCGCCTCCTTCCTTGCGTGGCTTAATCAATCCCGCTTTTTCTAGGATCTGCGCTGGGTAATGTTTATCTTCCACTAGATAACGATGGAGAGTTTCCCAACCTGCGGGGGCATAACCTAAACCAAATTGCTGTATAGTTTCTTCTTTGAGTTGGCGGTTAGATTGCAAATATTGAAGTGCCTTTTGCCCTTGGGATTGTCTCAGGGCGTGTTGATAAAATTGGGCGGACATTGCCAGAACTTCATACAACTGCTCACGCAAAGATAGCTGACGCTGCAATTCTTGACGTTGTTCGGGTTCGAGGGTTTGTACAGGTACTTGGTAACGCCGTGCTAAATCCAGCACCACATCAGCAAAAGAGCGCTTTCCCAACTCCATCACAAACTTGATGGCATTTCCTCCAGCTTGACAGCCAAAGCAATAGTACATTTGCTTAGTCTGGCTGACAGTGAAACTAGGAGATTTCTCGTCATGGAAGGGGCACAAACCGACAAAATCCTTTCCACGTTTGCGTAAAACTACGTATTCCGAGACGACATCTACAATATCGGCCCGTAGTTTAACTTCCTCAATTGTATCTGGGTGCAAGCGGGGGATTTGCATTCTAGTCTATTTGTTAAGTCATGAGTTGGTAGTTAACACTGCGGTGGGTTTACCAACTGATAGCTATTATATTCTTGTTGCTAGAC
The DNA here is from genome assembly GCF_014222285.1 of Nostoc sp. UCD121. GTDB lineage: Bacteria > Cyanobacteriota > Cyanobacteriia > Cyanobacteriales > Nostocaceae > Nostoc. The sequence goes on along the minus strand of NZ_JACKZS010000135.1, from coordinate 8,338 downwards.
CAAGAATGATCTATACAATTGCTTACATTTAATTTTATCAGAGGAAATACTGAAAATGGGACGTATTTTTATATCAGCCGCTCATGGAGGCAGAGAAGCTGGAGGGATCGATTTAGGTGCGATCGCAGGTGGTACAACTGAAGCTAAAGAAATGATTCTGCTGCGGGATTTGATTGTCACCGAACTGAGGGCGCGGAATTTGGAAATTTTGGCAGTTCCCGATGACTTGAGTGCCGCCCAAACCATCACTTGGATCAATTCTCGCGGCCGCCGGGGTGATGTTGCCTTAGAGATTAAATCTGATGCAGCTAACAGCCCTTCTGTGCGTGGGGCTAGCGTCTTTTATATTGCGAATAATAGCGATCGTAAAAGCAACGGTGAACAGTTGCTAGTGGGGTTATTGCGCCGCGTCCCCCAATTACCGAATCGGGGAGTCAAGCCAGATACAGATAGTGGATTAGGTAGTTTAGCATTCTGTCGCCAGACAACGCTCCCAGCTTTGGCAATGCAAGTGGGCTTTCTTAGCAATCCAGAGGATCGGGCTTTGCTGCAAACTCGTCGCCGCGATTTTGCTTTAGGAATTGCTGATGGATTGGTAACTTGGAGTCGTGTGATTGATCCTACTCCTGGCACTCCAGCCGAAGCAAATTACCCACCAATTAATATTAATATTAATGGACAGAAGTACTCAGAGCAAGGAGTATTAGTTAATGGCAATGCTTACATCCCCATTGATTTAGTAGATCGGCTGCGAATTGATCTTTCAAAAGCAGCTAATGTTAATCGAATTACCTATCGCAAAATAGTTTATATTAAAGCAATAGAACTCCGAGATTTTAATGTTGCGGTTAATTGGGATGCTGCAACTCGCACTGTCAGTTTGCGCTCCAATTTGATCGTTTGCCCTGGTCAAATGGAACGAGTGATGTCAAATGGTAATACTTCAGAAATACAGTTACAATTATTCCTCAGAAACAATAACGAAAATGCTTTGGCAAAGTTTCCAGATATTCCCAAACTTTATCGGGAAGAAGCAGGGATAGAGGGAGTAAACTATGATATTGCCTTTTGCCAAATGTGTGTAGAAACTGGATTTTTACGCTTTGGCGGAGATATTAAACCTGAGCAAAATAACTTTGCAGGTTTAGGTGCGATCGGTGGTGGTTCAGAGGCTGCATCTTTTCCAAGTGCCAGAATTGGAGTGAGGGCACACGTCCAACATTTGAAAGCTTACGCCAGTTTAGAACCTTTGGTACAAGAAGTAGTAGATCCAAGATTTCGTTTTGTTACACGTGGAATTGCAACATTAATTGATCAGCTATCAGGGCGATGGTCAGCAGATTTAGATTATGGTGCAAGGATTTCAGCAATGCTTAAACGATTATATGAATCAGCAGGACTTCTTTGAGTGTTGATTATATAAACTTGCACTAATTACTTGAACCCTCTCTCCCCTTATGCCCTTTGTGGCAAGCTGTAAAGGGCATAAAGGTAGAAAAATAAGAATTTACAAAGAATTTAGAATTATATAAACCAATACGCTTGGGTTAAGCACTTCTTTCTTCTCTTTGCGTCCTTTGCGTCCTTTGCGGTTCGTTAAAAAATTGACTTTGGCAAAGAGTTTTAGCCTTAACTGAACTGTATTGGCTTATAACGCAATACGCTTGGGTTAAGCATTTCTTTTTTCTCTCTGTGTCCTCTGCGCCTTCTCTACGAGACGCTACGCGAAGGCGGTTCGTTAAAAAATTGACTTTGATCGCAAAGTTTTAGTCTTAACTGAACCGTATTGTTATATAAACTTGATAGCAATTAAGAAGATAGACCGTGATTGTCCCATCTAGTAGTAGAGCGTTATTAGCAAGTCATAACAGTAGTTTGAGCTTTACCAGCCTTGCAGAACTATCAAGTGGAAACTTACTTGCAGAAGTCGATCTTCATCGGATTGTAGCAAGTTTAAAGCTAAGGCAAGACAAAAAAGCATCAATGGGTCAGTTTCTGACTCCCGCCTCAGTAGCAGAATTGATGGCTGGAATGTTTAATAGGCTTGATTTACCTGAAATATCTTTGCTTGATGCTGGAGCAGGAATTGGTTCATTACTAGCTGCTTTTGTAGCAAAAGTGTGCCAGCATCGACAACATACGTCAAGTTTGCGCGTTGTAGCTTATGAAATTGACCCTTTTCTAATAGGATATTTGCATCAGACTCTAGAGCTATGCAAAAAGGAATGTCAACGTGTAGGTATTTCCTTTAATTACGAAATTCGTAAGACTGATTTTATCGAAGATGCAGTCAGGCTACTTCAGATTGGTTTATTGAATAATGCAAAGGCAACAGAATTTACCCATGCTATTCTCAACCCGCCTTATTTGAAAATTAATGCTAATTCTAAGGTGCGTGAATTGCTGCATTCCATCGGTTTGGAAACTAGCAATCTTTACACTGGTTTTATGGCAGCTACAGCGCAACTTCTAAAACCAAGTGGGGAGTTTGTAGCGATTACCCCGCGCAGTTTTTGCAACGGGCCGTATTTCCGTGACTTCCGCAAAATATTTTTAGAGATGATGGCTTTACAACAAGTACATCTTTTTGAGTCGCGGCAAGAAGCATTTAGTGACGATGATATTTTGCAGGAAACTATCATCATCCAAGCTACCAAACAAAGGCAAAAATATAGCAACGTCATCATCAATACCAGTTCTGGGACTAATGATGACTTGATAATGTCACAATCTGTACCATATACAGCCTTACTTCAGCCCAACGATAAAGAGCAGTTTATTCATATTATTCCAGATAGGATTAGCCAGCAAATTGTTGAGCGAATTGAAATTTTCCCCTGCACTTTGAAAGATTTAGGGCTAACAGTTTCAACCGGACGGGTAGTAGATTTTCGAGCAAAAGAGTACTTAAGAGCAAATGCAGAAAACAATACTGTTCCTTTAATTTATCCGGTGAATTTAGCGAATGGATATGTAGAACACCCAAAAATCACCAAAAAGCCTCAAGCGATAGTTTCACTAGAAAAAACCGCCAATCTTTTGATCCCAAATGAGCATTATGTCTTATGCAAAAGATTTTCATCGAAAGAAGAGAAAAGGCGTGTTGTTGCAGTAGTTTATGATGCCAATCAATTTAATTATGCCTATGTCGGCTTTGAAAATCACTTGAATTACTTTCATAAAGATGGACGGGGACTTAGCCTTACCTTGGCTCGTGGGCTTGCTGTTTATCTAAATTCAACCCTAGTCGATGCTTTTTTTCGGTTGTTCAATGGACATACTCAGGTAAATGCAACAGATTTGCGAAAATTAAAGTACCCTAATTTGGAACAGCTATTGGCTTTAGGGACGGAGATTACAGAGCAGTTTCCTTCTTTGCGGGAAATTAATGAACTTATAGAAAATCAGCTACAGAGTATGTCGAATCTGTCAGAGAATAATCCAATTGTAACTAAGTCTCGAATTGATGAAGCGCTGCAAATATTGACACAATTGGGATTTCCCCGAACACAACTGAACGAACGGTCAGCTTTAACTCTCCTAGCGTTGCTTGACTTAAAACCGACAGACTCTTGGCAATTAGCAACTTCCCCTTTGATGGGAATTACGCCGATAATGGACTTTATGGCTCAACATTATGGCAAAACTTATAAGCCCAACACACGGGAAACAGTTCGCCGCCAGACAGTGCATCAATTTCTGGATGCAGCTTTGATAGTTGCTAATCCAGATAATTTAAGTCGCCCTGTTAATAGTCCAAAAACTGTATATCAAATTCAGAACAGTGCGCTCGAACTCTTACGAACCTACGGTACTGAAGAATGGGAAAAAAGCATTTGTACTTATCTTGCTTCAGTTGAAACTTTGAAAAAGCAGTATGCTCAAGAACGGGAAATGTCTCGTATTCCCATAGTAATTGATGGAGCAATTAAAACTTTATCGCCAGGTGGTCAAAATATTCTGATTGAAAAAATTATTAATGATTTTGCCCCTCGTTTTACACCTAATGGAAAACTCATCTATGTTGGCGATACAGATGAAAAGTTCGCCCATTTTGATGCAGCAGCATTGACAGATTTAGGCGTTAACATCGATTCTCACGGCAAAATGCCAGATGTAATTATTCACTTCACAACAAATAACTGGTTGGTGCTGATTGAAGCTGTAACTTCACATGGGCAAATTAATCCTAAACGCAAAAAGGAACTTGAATTATTATTCAGAAGTTCTGAAATCCCTCTGGTGATGGTAACAGCATTTCTCAGCCGTAAGGCAATGGTGGCATATCTGGCAGAGATTGCTTGGGAAACAGATGTTTGGGTTGCTGAAGATTCAACTCACCTGATTCATTTCAATGGCGAATATTTGTTACAGGCTTACCAAATAGAAAAGAAGTAAACTCTTGAATCTATAGCAATCTGCTTGGTATCAGTGATATTTTGCTTGGGAAGATCCTCTAGCCCTCCCTTGTAAGGCAATATGCTTGGGTTATGTCAAAGTCATTTTTTAACGTAGATACGTTATTGAATTGTTGGGACATATCAGTTTATTTTCTTTCATATTTATTTTAGTGCCCGTGTTAAATAGGTTAGTAGAAAGGGAATTATAAAGTGTCAGTTGAAAAATTTGAAATGTCCTTGTAAGAATGTTCATATCTTCCACTGCTTTGACAGAAGCTGATTTGGAGTCAGCGATTGTTCGCAACCCACTGATCGTTTCGCCAAATACATCTGTGATGGCGGCGATCGCTCTGATGAGTGGTAGTCGCACTGTGTGTTCATCTTCAAGAGAAGCAGATATGGAAATTGAAGCCAGGCATCTTGAGGCGCGATCAAGTTGCGTGTTGATTGTTGAAGGGAATCAGTTGTTAGGGATTTTTACTGAACGAGACGTGGTTCGACTCAGTTCTCAAATGCGAAAACTAGAGAATCTGGCGATCGCGGATGTAATGGCACATCCAGTCATTAGCTTACACCAATCTGCATTTACCGATTTGTTCTTAGCTGTCAATCTACTCCAGCAGTATCGGATTCGCCACTTACCCCTGCTCAATGAACAAGATGAAATAGTTGGACTATTGACTCATGAAAGCTTGCAGCAATTGTCACGTCCAATAGACTTGCTGCACCTGCGCCTAGCGGAAGATGTAATGACTTCGGAAGTGATTTGCGCTGCTCCAAGTGTCTCTATGCTCATACAGATAAAACCAATAAATGATTCCACTAAACCCAAGTTAAAATTGTTGCTAGCAGAAGATAATCTTGTTAATCAAAAAGTCATCCTCAAGCAGCTTCATAATTTAGGCTACAAGGCTGATGTTGTCGCCAATGGTCAAGAAGTTTTGCAAATTTTAGATAAAATTCCTTATGACTTGATTTTCATGGATTACCAAATGCCAATTTTGGATGGTTTAGAGACGACAAGAGAAATTCGTCGTCGTTCAGCAAGTTCATTTGCTAGCCATCGGCAACCTGTGGTGGTTGCTCTTACTGCTAACGCTATGGCAGAAGACCAACAAAACTGTAGAGATGCAGGGATGGATGACTATTTAAGTAAACCAGTAAATAAAAAAGATTTAGCAGCAGTGCTAGAGCGTTGGCATGAAATAATTATTACTTCTGAGGCAGTTATGATTCCAGATCCCACATCTAATAATCAAGATAGTCAAAATAGAAATTTAATCGACCTAATAATTGATTGGGAATACTTACATCAACTTTCAGATAACGATACAGAGGTGGAGTTAGAATTCTTGCAACTTTTCCAAGAAGATAGCCAAAGTCATTTAGAGCTTGCCAAAGCTGCATTCGCTGCTCAAGACTTTCAACAAATTGCATGGGAAGCTCATCATCTCAAGGGTTCTAGTGGGAATATGGGAGTTACAATTATGCAGAAATCAGCAGAAAAACTAGAACTATTGAGTCGCAAACATGAGATTGCTGGCATGGACAACTTAATCGCGGATTTAGAAGAATTTATCAACAGGATTCAAGATTTTTTAATCAAGACAAATCTTGATAATTTGACTGATAAATAGACAATCCAAACTTAACAATTCAAAATTAAAAAATAAATTTTAAACTGTGTCCCTACTTATACTGATGTCGTTGGTTTCGACTTCTCTGCGAGACGCACTCGCGAACGCTCAACCAACTGATATATCGAGAGTTGAGCGAAGTCGAAACTCGCCAACACAGGTATTTTCTTTGTCGGAAATCACCTAAGAAAAAAATTGTAGGTTCCCAACAAAGCCCCAAAAATGTTGGGTTACGCAAAGCCTCCACCCAACCTACAATTTCTTTGCAACATTTTAGACTTGGCACGCCACACTAGCGCTTTTGGAAAATAATTCCTATTTTCTCTGTGTTCTCTGTGCCTCTGTGGTTCAATAAATTACTTTTAAACCGCAGAGTTACGAGTAGAAAACAGAAATTTTAGAAGTTACATATCTTGCTTGTATATCTCTAATAATTTTGGAATGTAATCATACCCATCTACACCGATAACCGCAATGATTTTAGGGCGATGTTGCTGTAAGAACTTTTGGAAAGCTTCTGCCCCAATTTGACCCTGCAAAATTGTTAGTAAACCTGCTGCTTGCCGCCACTCATTAGAAGCAATTTGCTCCAAAAGATACATTCCCAAACAGCCTGTGTAAACGGTTTTTTCAGAATTTTGGAGATGATAATAAGCTTCTGCTAAATAAGCTAAGTTCCGCCCCTGAAGATACAAATCGCCGGAAACTTGGGCTGTTTTAAAGCCATCCTCCAAATATTTAATTGCAGTTTGGTGTTCTCCAATTACTAGATAAGCGATTCCTAAGCTGCTGACACATAAAGCTTTACTTTGAATATCGCCTAATTTTTCTGATAGTTTTAAACCTTGTTCCAAATAATTAATTGCGGCTTCATAAGTTTCAGGTTCTAGATTCTCCAGTTCTTGAGCCTGCATGACTTCGCTGTAACCTAAATTTACTAGTGCGTTGGCTTCTCCTGTGCGATCGCCTGCTTGCCGACTCAATATTAATGCTCGTTGGCTGTAGTTAATTGCCTCAGCATAATTTTGCTGTTGCACGTAGGTACGGCTGAGGTGGTTGAGATTGGCTATTTCACAGGCGCGATCGCTGGCATTTCTGGCTATCTCTAACGCCTGCTGATGAAAATCAATTGAGCGCTGGTATTGACCCAAAGCACGCTGTGAATAACCTAAAAGGGTCAAAATTCGCGCCTTTTCTTGGGTTCCCTCGCCTCGTCGCAATGGTTCATCCAAATAATCAAGGGCATCTCGCAAATAAGTGCCAGTAAAAGAGGCAAATATCCCGCCGTAAAAGGGAAAATATGGACGCTGGGCAAAGGTTCGCAAAATCTGGAGCATGATTTGAGAACACGCATCGCTGTACACTGTGCCAATGCTTGCAAAACCACTTGCTAATTGACTCCAAATCACTGCAAAGGTCAAAAAAGTGGAAATGGACAACTTTGGCCCAGCTTTAACATCGTAAGCTTGTTGGTCAAACCAGTTAATTAGCCCCCTTTGCAAGAACTGTAAAATTAATGCCATTTCCACCCAATCTCTGAGGGTGATTCCCCGTTGTCGTTGGGCAAACTCAATTGCCGATTCTTCCATCGCTAAGGTGCGAAGCAGTGCTTTGGGTAACTCACTATTGAGTTGTTTAGCCCAACTTGCCCAAGGGCCACGTTCTCCCGGTACACCGCCAAATCCTAAAGCTTCTTTTTGCTCGTACATCCAACTGAGCAAGTTGTCTTGCAATCGCTGCCAAGAAGCTAAACCACGGGTAATCCCTTCAGAAAACTGTTCTAAATCGCTATCTGCCTGGGCAAATTGCTGTAATGCTTTTGATAATTGCTGTAGCTGTTGCAAATTTAGCGGATACTTCTGATTTGGGTCAGTAATCCGTAAAAATGTCGCTAGTCGCTCGTCAGAGGGGGCTGTGGTAATTTCTGTAACTGCGGAAGCGATCGCTTCTGTTGTTTTGTTTTGCTCTTGCCAACGTTGCCATTGACTCTGAATAGTCTTAATGGCTCTCAAACTGCGAGTAGCTTTGGCTTTCTTGAGTTCGTCTTTTTCACCATCTACTTGGCTTTGGAGGGCATTCAAGCGATCGCTCAAAGCTAACTCAAATACTTCCCCTGTACCGGAAGTAATGCCTTTAAGCAGCATTTGGTACACCATCTCAACAGAGCTAATTTTGCCCTTGAGGGTGGTTTCAACAATTTCATCGATTAAGGCTATATAGCGATCGCGCAATGGCAGAGAATCTGACACTTTAGCTACTAAGAAACGTCACGTCAATTCTAATTCTAGTCTAGTGGGGAGA
>NZ_JACKZS010000561.1 GCF_014222285.1 Nostoc sp. UCD121 | reverse complement strand
CTCTCAAAACCTTCAGAAATTGTGGTGCTATTTGCACTAGTTACGCAAAAAGTAAGCAGTATAACTGCTCCTGTTGATACCTTGAAAGTGAAAGCTAACTTAGACATACTTAATAGGTTAGTTACTTGAGTTAATTAGTAGTAGTTGATATTGAACCTAAATAGGTAGATTAACTCCGCTAATTTAGTTCATTTGAAACTAATAAATCAAAAAATAATACATGATTAAACATACTACCAAATCCGCAAAGATAAAATCATTTGATTTTAAAAAATCTGCATGACTATTGGTAATGTAGTTAC
>NZ_JACKZS010000134.1 GCF_014222285.1 Nostoc sp. UCD121 | reverse complement strand
GGGGAGCAGGGGGACAAGAGGGAATTATTGAACAAGCTCTCCGTTGTCTCCCCTTTCTTTCTTGTCTTCCTTGTCTCTTCTTCATGCCCTCTTCTTAAATCAAACTCACCTATCCCCTGTTACTTATCGGATTGGGCATGAATCACTGGGCTGGCAATTTTGGATGTGTAGTTGAGTACTTTCCTACGATTTCAGAAATCTCAGGGTTGTAAAGTCTCAAATAATTCCAGTAGTTGCCAAATACTTGACGCACATAATTTTTGGTTTCATCAAAGGGAATTTGTTCAACAAACTCATCTGGGTCTTGTGTAGTTAGAGTTTGCAGCCATTTGGAGACATTACCAGGCCCGGCATTGTAACTGGCGATCGCTAACAACGAGTTATTGTTATATTGCTGATGGGTATGATCCAAATACCATGTACCCAGCATAATATTATCGTTGGGATTTTCTAGGCTTATTGTTTTGAAATCCACCTTAATTTGTGGGGCGATCCATTTAGCTGTACTCGGCAACACTTGCATCAAGCCAGTAGCATCAGCGACGGATTTGATTTTTGGCTCAAACCTTGACTCTTGACGCATCAAAGCAGTTACTAGCAGGGGATTGAGTTTACGCTCAATAGACCATTTTTCAGTTTCTCGGAGATAGGGAAATGGATAACGCGCTTGCCAGTAGGCGATCTGTTTGCTCAGAGTTTGATATTGGGCAAGTTCTGCTGGTGTTTCCCTGTCTTCCAACTTAGAGATTTTGTCAATTCCAATGAGATTTTCTCCCCTTGCCTGCCGCATCAACCCTTCAGTAAATTGCTCTGCTACCGTTGGCTGAAGTTTATTCTGAAATTCCGTTTCCCATTGCAACCAGGCATCGCGGTCTTGACCCAGCAAATACAATTCTTTGAAAGTCTCAGAACCAGCCGGTGGTAATGAACGCTGGGGTGCAATTATTTCGGGGTTCATGACGCGCACGTTGTCGAAGTTGCCGACATTAAGCCCCCGCATATTCGCTGCTCGCCAAGCATAGTAAGAGTAGGGAAACTGACTAATTACATAGTCATAAGCAGTTTGAGATTCCTGCTGTTTTCCTAGCGAAGCTGCCCATTTACCTACCCAAAAGCCTGCTCTTGGAGCCAAAATACTGTTGGGATTGTTAGTAACAATTGGCTCTGCCCATTGCCAAGCACCGACGTAATCTTTGGCTTTGGCTTTATCTTGGGCGATTTTCCAGCGATACTCTGCGGCTTCATCTGAATTGCCGTATTTGGCTATGAGTAATTGCCACGCCGCGCTAGCTGACTTTTGATCCTTGAGGGTTTCGAGAGTTTTGGCTTTTTGTACTAGTGCAGTACCAGCTTGTTTAGGAAATTTACTAATTACCTGGTCAAGATAAGGTAAGCCGTCTTTACCTGTTTTTGCTGTTTCTGCTAACCGTAGTAGTGCAGTCCCAGCTTCATCGGTATTGGGAAATTGCTGTACCAATTGTTTATAAGTGGCGATCGCTATTTCTTTGTCTTTGCCTCCAATCTGTAACCCTCGTGCAGTCCGGTAGAGGTTGCGCGATGTTTTGGGTGCTTTGGCATAAGCATTCGCCGCTTTCAAGAATTGGCTATTTTCCCAATAGCTTGTACCAATGAGTTCCCAATCTTCGGGTTTGAGGGTCGTCTGTTTGACTAACTGATCTAAAACGCCTACTATGCCTGATTGATCGTAAGCATAAGTAGCCAAAATCAATTGTAATTTTGGCTGATTGGGGTTTTCTTGCAAGCGTTTACGAATAATTTCCCAAGTTAGAGGATTGGAAGGAAATTGAGCGATCGCTATTTCTTGTTGCTTCGGTTGGGCAATCAGATATAGTGCTTTCACCGAAGCCGCTTCTTTGGGATACTGTTTCAGCACACTTTGCCTAAGATCCGAGGCTTTGCCATCTTCGCCCAGCATATCCTCTGCCTGGGCTTGTTTCAGCAAAATATAGGGTGCGAGGATGGGATAGTCTTTGTCTAATCCTTGGAGTAAAGCCAGGGCTTTTTGGGCTTGGGTTCTTTCAATGTAATCACTCGCCAAAAGATAACGAGCGCGATTTCGGTCTGGCGATCGCGATTGCCCTGCAATCTCTGCTAGTTTTGCCGCCCGTTCTGGCAGAGATTGTGATATCAGTGGGAAGACGGCTGATTGGGCAATACTAGCATCAGATGTTTGCTCTGCCTGATTATTACTCAGTTTGAGCCATTGCCCAACGGTTCTACCAATCTGAGGTGCTGATACCATCGCCCCAGCTAAAAAGGCAAACAGTGCCGCACCCGCAATTATGGAAATTTGCTTTTTCTGTAGTTTCTTCAGCATGAATACCCGCTGAAAAGTTCCGATGAATTTCCTGAAACTTTAACACTCCTAGCCATCACTATTACCAATTTTTAATTTTAGATTTTTAATTTTATGTAGAAAAATACTAATTTTCAATCTTTATGGTTAGCAGTATTGCCTAGACAGCACATATTAAATAATGTTACATCTATCTTAGGTACAGTCTTTTCCATACTTGAACTCCAAAATTTATTTCCACCATTAACAATAGCGCACTCACCCTCTGCAAGACTCTCTTCGTACCCCAAGCCCGTTTCGACATCAATGTAAAAATTAGGGTGGGCATTTGTTGGGCACAAGGATGTGAAAACTATGATGATTCATACCTTGCTAGAAAAGCTGTCCACAGTCTCCTAGATTAGAGATAATATTTCCAAAGCAATAACTCTCAAAAGTCATGACTCAAGCCATACCCAAGCTAGTAACCTTTGAGGAATTTGTCGATTGGCTACCCGAAAATCGACGAGTCCGCTACGAACTACATAAAGGAGAAGTTGTTGAAATGGCGCAACCAGTAGGCGAACATGAGGAAGTTAAAAGCTTTCTAGGTGTCGAAATTCCTTTTGAAATCAAACGTCTAGGATTGCCCTATGGTATCCCTAACCAAGTTATAGTTAGACCTCCTGAAAAAGATTCTGGTTATTTTCCAGATGTTTTGGTGCTAAACCGTGCAAATCTGGAAAACGAAAAATTATGGAAAAAAGAATCTACCGTTAGCTTGGGTGCATCAATACCTTTGGTAATTGAAGTTGTATCAACCAACTGGCGAGACGATTACTACTTGAAGTATGCTGATTACGAGGAGATGGGTATCCCAGAATACTGGATTATCGATTATGCTGCCTTGGGTGGACGTAATTTTATTGGCAATCCCAAACAACCGACAATCACCGTGTGTAACTTGGTTGATGAGGAATATCAGATAAGTAAGTTTCGAGATAGCGATCGCATTATCTCCCAAACTTTTCCTGAATTGAATCTCACCCCAAACCAGATTTTTCAAGCTGCTGTGGTATAGCGTTTATGTTTTGCCAATTCTGGAGTCCGTCCCTTCAAGCCAATCATCAACTTCAGCATAAACACCTTTAAAACGGGAACTCGCTGCAAAAACCATAAACCCAAGCGACGAAGCACTACCACTGGTAAGAAGTTATTAGAAAACATCCGATCTAACAAATCGGTGAAACCTAAAATCGTCAGGTTTTCCAGCTTGCGCCAGCGTTCGTAACCTTTAAGAATTTGAATGTCGCCAATATCTTTACCCGCTTGGTGCGCTGCTTGGATTACTTGCGCCAAAGCTGCTGCATCCCGAATCCCCAGATTTAAACCTTGTCCACCCACAGGATGGCAATTGTGCGCTGCATCACCAATTAATGCCAGTCGGGGGAGAACATAGCGATCGCTTTGCATGAGTTGTACCTGGAATACAAAGCGATCGCCTAGTAATTCCAATTTTCCCATTTGATCGCCATAGCGACGGGTAAGTTCTGCCAAAAATTGCTCATCATCTAAGGCACATAAAGCTTTTGCTTCTTCGTGGGGCGCTGTCCACACAATGCGGCAACGGTTCCCCGGTAAAGGTAAAATCGCAAAGGGGCCGCTAGACCAAAATCTCTCGTAAGCGGTGTTATTGTGCGGTTTTTCTGGTTTGACAAATGCCACGATGCAAGACTGCCAATATTTCCAGCCGGACGTTTTGATACCAGCAGCTTGACGAATTGGCGATCGCGCCCCATCTGCTGCTATCAGTAATTTACTGCGAACTGTATATAACTGCTCGGCAACTTTAATATCTATCGCTACTATATCTTTCTGATATTGCGTATTTACCACTTCCGCCGGACACAGATAAGTCACATTTGCACAATCTTGGACAAACTCCTGTAAAGGCTGCAACAGCGCTTGGTGTTCCGCCACATAACCCAACTCTGCTGTATGTATATCATCTGTGGTAAATTCCACCACATTGGGATAATCGGCATCAGAAAGACGAACGCGGCAATATTTGGCGATTTGAGGCAATATTTTGTCCCAAACTCCAATTCCTTGGTAAATTAGCGCCGAAAGCTGATGAACTGCATAAGCTTGTCCCTTAGCTACCGCCGCTGATGCCACTTTCGCCTCAATCAGCAAGATACTCAAGCCAGAATCTTTTAAAGCAGAGGCTAGAGTTAACCCAATAATCCCACCGCCGACAATTACCAAATCATATTCATATCCCCGCAAGTATGGCGGTGTTGGTTGAGGGGAGAGAGGTTGCTCAAGCTGCGTTAGGGCCATTGTTAAGTTAGGTTACAGCGTCTTTTACTCTTATTTTGACGCGATCGCGCCTCCTTGAGCAAGTTAATGAAAAAACCTGTTGATTGGTAGGGATTTCAACGGGGTTAAATAATACAGTTATTTTTTCAGAGAAACCAACACTAAACTTTATTACAGAGTTACTAGAAACTGCTGCACATAATAGTAACTATTTATGAGTTTTAGGAGCTATATTTTTAGCATGATGCTTGTGATGTTTGTGATGTTTAACTTGTTTAATTTTACTAGATTTTGTAGTAGCAACATGGTGGATAGATTCAGCTTGAGCTTGAGATGCAAAAGCGCTTACAGGCGCAGCAAAAATTAAAGCCAAAAGTAAAGCTTTAGGGAACTTATTCACTTGAAATTCCTCATCAACTAATCAACAATCTAACTATCCAATAGGTATATGTCATGAGTTTGTAATTGATATGAATCTTTCATGTCTATTTTTACAACTGTCAAATATCAAAATTACAGAGAATAATTGACTAAAAATATTCATAGCCATCAGAGTTGCTGGTATTTTCAAGCTAGATGTAACATTTTGCTCTGTGTGAATTTTGATTAAGAAATGCTAAGAGTCATCAATTCTTCTGTTATGTCAAAGTTAGCTGTGACATTTTGCACGTCATCCAAGCCTTCTAGAGTATCAATTAACTTGAAAAGCGATCGCGCCTGATCTGGATCGGTAACTTCTACACTATTACTAGGAATCCAGCGAAATTCGGCATCAGTTACCTTAAAGCCTTGATTTTTGAGCGTCTGACTAAGAGTTTCTAAATTGCCAATATCAGTAAAAACTTCAGCCATCTCATCTTCAGTCATCTCATAAGATTCAGCACCGCCTTCGAGGGATGCTTCTAAAAGCTGTTCTTCGTCAATCACACCCTGTACTACACAAACGCTTTTTTGATCGAACATCCAGCTAACGCAACCTGTTTCACCAAGATTGCCACCATTTTTACTAAAAGCTACACGCAAGTCAGCAGCAGTGCGATTGCGATTATCTGTAAGGGCTTCGATTAAAATCGCTACACCACCGGGGCCGTAACCTTCGTAACGAATTGCTTCAAAGATAGCGTTATCACCGCCAAAAGTGCCTGCACCTTTAGCGATCGCTCGTTCAATATTATCATTGGGGATACTTGCTGCCTTTGCCTTGTCAATTGCCGTGCGAAGTTGAAAATTTAGCGCCGGATCTGGTACGCCGCTTCTAGCCGCCACAATAATCGCCCGCGATAACTGAGTAAAGGTTTTCCCCTTTTTTGCATCTACTACCGCTTTTTGGCGCTTAATATTTGCCCATTTACTGTGTCCTGCCATAATCTGAAATTATCAAAACTCTATTCAAGATTAGGATATAAACGCTTGCAAAAACCATGACTTAAGATAATTGTGCAACTCTACATCAAGATGGCAAAGTTATGTTGAAACCGCTACGAGAATTGATCAATCATTATTAATCAACATCATGCACAATTTTTTTTCGCCTCCTCGCTATGCCAAGCGAAAAAGAAAGAGACTGTCAAATTATCTTAGGAGATTACTCTTTGTATTATTCGTAGGCATAATAGCTTTAGTTGGATGTCAAAGTATTTTACCTGTTATTAAGCAAGATAAAGTAATTCATTTAACCCTGTGGCAAGGTGTAAATCCGCCGCCAAATCGGGATGTGCTGCAAAAGCTGGTAGACAAATTCAATCAATCCCACCCAGATATTCAGGTAGAGTCGCTTTATGTTGGGCAACAGGATCAGCAAACGCCCAAGATTTTAGCAGCAGTAGTAGGAAACGCACCCCCAGATCTATTGTGGTATAATCCGACGATCGCAGGGCAATTGGTAGAACTCAATGCGCTTTTACCTTTGGATGAAATGCTGGAGAAATCTCCAATCAAAGCCGAAATTGACCCCGCTTTGTATGGATCGATGAAATACAACGGTAAAATTTGGTCTGTGCCCTTTGCTACAAATAATGTTGGTATTTTTTACCGTCCGAGTTTGTTTAAGGCGGCAGGAATTACTGAATTACCCCGGACTTGGCAGGAGTTTGCACAAGTTGCCAAGAAATTAACTCGTGATACCAATGGCGATGGACGAACCGATCAATATGGGATGTTTCTACCTTTGGGAAAGGGAGAATTTACAGTGTTCACCTGGTTGCCGTTTATGTGGAGTGGCGGTGGTGAGTTGGTGAGTGGTGATTCACAGAATGCAGCAGCAGTAAATTTGCAAAATAATCAAGGCGCGATCGCAGCTTTGCAATTCTGGCGTGATTTAATTACGGAGGGTTCCGCCATTTTATCTGGCCCAGAACGGGGTTATGAGACAGATGAGTTGCTCAGTGGTAAAGTTGCAATGCAATTAAATGGCCCTTGGACTCTGGGGCAATTTCAAGAGACTGGTGTCGATTTTGATGTTTTTCCAATTCCTGTTGGACAAAAACCTGCTACCGTTATTGGTGGTGAAAATCTCTTCTTTTTCAAAACTACACCGAAACGTGAAAGAGCAGCCTTTAAGTTTGTCGAATATGCTTTGAGTGAAGAATTTCAGACAGAATTAGCATTGGGAACTGGTTATTTACCAGTGAATTTGAAGTCTCGTGAAAGTCCAAAATATCAAGATTTTATCAAAAAAATACCACAGGTAAAGGTATTTTTAAACCAAGCAAAATATGGGCGATCGCGTCCGATATTTCCTGGTTATAATCGGATTTCTGACAGTGTAGGCCGGGCGATTGAATCTGTATTGTTGGGTAAAACTTCGCCAGCAGACTCACTCAAAGCAACACAGCAACGCCTAGATTTGATTTTCAAGTAGATTAAGGCGCGTAGTTTACCGCCGTAGACACGCATCCCGTTTAAATACGCTTGGGTTCATATCATTGCTTTCTGAAGCTGCGCCAAATTTTCTTTCTTTGTGTCCTTCTCTGACGAGACGCTGCGCGAATGCGCCCTTTGCGGTTCGTTCCTCATATATTCATACAGGATTGGTATGAGGCTTAACTCTTTGTCAAAGTCAATTTTTTTAACGAACCGCAAAGGACGCGAAGAACGCAAAGGAAGAGAAGGAAAAAATGCTTAACTGAATTGTATTGCCGTTTAAATTACAAATGGTTCAAGTTCGCGGTTATACCACTCATCTTCAATACGTTCAGTAACCAGTGGTCTGATGATAAACTTAGGCGGGCTACCATCCAGAACATCAATCCGCACACATGAGTAAGGTAGGCGGTTCTGAGAATTGTGATCATGACGACCCACAAAAAGCGTTGAATCGGCAACTTTCCGAGTGGGTTTACCTACAATTTCCGTAAAAGTCTCCATCAATTCAGTCCCCTTTCGCCTTTGATAGCGGAGACGATGACCACTACCACCAGAGATAATGCAGTTAATGTGAGAGTCAGCAAATCCAGTATCAGTTGTGCGAAGATGCTCCAAACAGTGAGCGTGACCATTTAAAATCAAATCGACTATGGGACGTTCTTTAATTAGAGAACCAAGATTTTCTGCGGCTTGTTCAAACACCCAGCGCAAACGGTGACGAACCGCCAAGGTTTGTGCCTGATTCCACTTAGTAGCCTCTGTAACGAACGGCGGATGGTGGAAAAAGATTACACGTCCGCGCACTTCGGAGGTATTCCAAGATTCAATTAGTCTGCTTCGCAACCATTCAAGTTGTTCAAAGTCGATCGCAGGCATTTTATGAGATGCCAACTGTTTTTCAATATCGATTTTGATCTCGTTTATTTGATCTAGTTTGGCGCTAAGTTCATCAAGTTGTTCAGCCTCGGCAGGTTTATCTGGGTTGAGGCGATCGCATATTCCCAAAATCTGCAATTCTTCTCGATCTATTTCCTGGCGACGCTTTTGCAATTCCCGGCGGTAAATTTCCCCTTCTTCAGTTGCAGGTAAAGGTGATGGTGTATTAAAGGTATTAGAATCCAGTGCGAAAAAGTCAATCCCGCCGTAACGAAAGGTGTAATAACGATTGGGTAAGCGAGTAAACTGTCCGGGTTCGTAACGCAAACACCGCCCTGTATCGGTTTTGGCAGTGTAGTGTCGATCTAAATGACGTTCTAACTCTTGTGGGGAAGCGATCGCTTGGGTATAGTCCATAAATGCCCGTGCATAAGCATTTCCTTGATACGATCCATGCCAGCCAATCTCGATATCTTTGTAGCGGAACAGGCGACGCAATGAAGATGTTGTGCCAGTAACTAAACGGTATATCAACGGGACATCGTAATAATCATGATTACCTGGTACTGGCAAGAATGGCATATTAAACACCATACGGTCATAAGGAATGCTTTTCGGGTTGTCACCACCTACAATAAATTCTCGGTAAGGCTCAATAAAGTTTGTTGAATAATATTCTTGGGAACCAACCACATAGATTACATCACCTGTGTGCAACACAAAACTGCAATCATCCCGGTGAGGAAGCATCAATTCGGCAACTTTTCGTTGGGGGTGATGGCGAGAATGGGATTTGGTGCCGGAATCACCAATAACCATAAAAGAAAATTCTGGACTATCTTCCCTGCGATCGTCTATAACCATGCTGGTTTGGTCAATTCCCCGTTGCACAAAACTTGGATGCATCCACCGCACCCGTTCCTTCATTTTTTGAATTTTTACAGGAATCGGTGGATCGGAAATCAATTTCATGGCTGATAACTCTTGAATGCTTAACGCACAAGCTGATTGTAACGAAATAATAAGGATTTTATTTGAAATTAGGACTTACGCACTCAAAATCTAAAACCCCTTAAAAAAGCTTGGGTCTTCATCTTGTGCGATCGTAAAGGTATATGCTACTATCAATATTCGTGTGGTTAAGGACGTATAGCTCAGTTGGTTAGAGCGCTACGTTGACATCGTAGAGGTCACTGGTTCGAATCCAGTTACGTCCATTTGTACATTCAAGAATTCGTGAATGTACAACAAAACCAAATTGGTTCATGGTGTTTTCCCATCTCAACAAGTGGAAACATTTTAGCCAGCCTGTATCTACTTCTACCACAGATGCGTAGGCGTAGCCCGTCGCAGGCATCGCTTCCAATTTTTGGTAACTAGAGAGAAGTTTAAAATAAATCCTATATTAAGTTTACAGGAACATCAATTTTTTGTGGGATGAGAGTAAAGTGAGCTTTAAGGAGTATTTATGTCACAGTTGGAGCAAGCACTGCCAGACACCTTTGTAACCAAAAGCTTAGAAATCCCCAATATTTTCGACCAGGTTGAGGCTCTAGCTAAAGACTTTGCCACCCGTGCAGGCGCACACGATAAAGAGGGTTCCTTTCCCTTCGAGAATTTTACAGCTTTGTCTGAGGCAAAATTACTCAGCCTCCCCATTCCCCGTGAATTAGGTGGTGAAGGTTTAGGGCTATCAACTATCTGCCGAGTCATTGAAGGGATAGCACGTGGCGATGCTTCAACCGCGCTAGTACTGACGATGCACTATCTCCAACATGCCAATGCAGCCCGTAGCCGTCGCTGGCATCCAGAAGTATATAAAAGGTTGTGTCGTGAATCCGTTGAAGGCATTGCCCTGATCAATGCCGCCCGTGTTGAACCAGAGTTAGGAACCCCAGCTAGAGGCGGATTACCTGCCACAATTGCCGAACGGACAACAGAGGGTTGGCGTTTAACAGGCCACAAGCAATACACTACGGGTAGTCCCATCCTCAGTTACTTTGTGGTTTGGGCGCGGACAACTGAAGATGAACCACAAGTTGGCAATTTTTTGGTTCCGCGCGATTTGCCCGGTTTGCAAATTGTCGAAACCTGGGATCACTTGGGGATGAGAGCTACAGGCAGCCACGATCTGATTTTGGAGAATGTATTAATTCCCTTAGAGTACGCCCTGAATATCAGTCCCATATCTACTGCACCATCACTCGATCCACTGATTTCCACTTGGGGCAGTTTGACAGTGAGTGCTTTATATCTCGGTGTGGCTACCAGTGCGCGAGACTGGCTGGTTAAATATCTTTGGGAGCGATCGCCTTCTAATCTCAAAGAACCGCTAGCAACTCTACCACGCTTCCAAACTGCCGTAGGTGAAATAGAAGCACTGCTATTTGCTAACAATAGATTAATTTATAGTTTGGCTCAAGATATTGATCGGGGCGAGTACGATCCTAACGTAGGATTACAGGCACAAGCTGTAAAATACCTTACCACAACTAACTCGATTCGTGCTGTGGAGATTGCCTTGGAACTAACTGGTAATCCTGGTATGTTAAAAAGAAATCCTTTAGAGCGCCACTACCGTGACGTTCTGTGCAGCCGTATCCATACACCACAAAACGATGTTATTTGTCAGTCATTAGGGAAGTCGGCACTGAAAGTCAAGTAATGGAGGAGTGGGGCAACAATTCTCATTATGAGAATTGCTGTAGAGTTTGAGATATACCAGATCATACTCTCCAGAAAAGCTCTATGATTGCTCTACCTGGTATTGCCATCCAAGACAAAATCTACAAAAGTTCTAATTCTTTAGTATATGGAGGCATCAGAAACGATGGAGTAGCGATCGCCATAAAATTACCCGGCGTTGCAGGCATCGTACACAAGTGTTCGGGTATCGCCATTGAACATTTTCTATGTATTTTCTAGTACATTACTAGCCAGTTGTGGTGAAGCGATGACCGAGCGCTGTGGGTTGGCTGCTGAGTTCTTCTACAGCTTTGGGTCAACAACTGGCGATTTGTCTGTTCTGTTGATATCTCATTTAAACGGCAATTCAGAGAAAAGTTATGCCAAATTGCCAGAACTTTTGAACGTAGCATCTTCACTTCAACTTTTTCTTCAAGGAGAAGTGGAAAGAATTGATGGGCGAACCTATCGGTTAAATTAAGCCTTGGTGTAATTGAAAATATTGTAGAGTATAGAATTGCCCTAAGTATTGTCCTACGCAACTTACCCTATGACTACCGCACCCTTAAGCTGGGAAGAACTAGAAGCCCTAACGGACTATCAAATAGATACCGTTAATGGTCTCACCAATGCTAAAGCCCGGTTGCGCTTGTTTGGGAAGCCAGAATCTGATGTGCGGGTAACGCTGTACCGTGATAACCATGCCTGGTGTCCTTACTGTCAAAAAGTTTGGTTATGGTTAGAAGAAAAACAGATCCCCTACCGCATCGAAAAAGTGACAATGTTCTGCTACGGGGAGAAAGAAAGTTGGTACAAACGTAAGGTACCGTCAGGAATGCTCCCTGCGATCGAGCTAGATGGACGGATTATTAAGGAAAGCGATGACATTTTGATCGCTTTGGAAAAAGTTTTTGCTCCATTAAGCCAAGGGATGGAAGACCGCACGGTGCTTCCTCTACGTCAATTAGAACGACTTTTATTTAGAGCGTGGTGCGTTTGGCTGTGTTCTAAAGCCGGTTCCTCTCAACAAGAACAACGCAACCGAGAACAATTTATCGCAGTGGTGGCTATGGTTGAGGAGGCTCTGGGTCGCACTCCAAGCCCTTACTTTTTAGATAGCTTTGGCATCGTCGATGTCATTTTTACGCCATATCTCGAACGGATGAATGCGAGCCTTTACTACTACAAGGGCTACTCGCTGCGATCGCAAAACCCCCGCTTGAGTGCATGGTTTGCGGCAATGGAAAGCCGACCGACCTACTGCGGAACTCAGAGCGACTTTCACACCCACGCACATGATTTGCCGCCCCAGATGGGGGGCTGTTGGGAAAACGGCGAACCCCAAATGCTTCTCAATAAAGCGCAGGTGGATAATGGCCCCTGGTTTGGGCTACCAGACGTTGCTTATCCAGAACCCGAAAACTCCCGCATGGAAGCTCTTAAGCGAACCATCGAGCATCACATCAATATTATCCGAGTCAACCCCTTAGATGATAAATTGTTTGATCAAGCGCTACGTTGTGCTTTAACACACATGATGACAGGTGAAGACTGTGTACCTCCATCGGGAGCTGATGTCGCTCTCCGATATTTGCGCGATCGCATTAATGTACCACGAGATATGTCCATCTATGCAGCCAAGCGATTGAGGGAATCCCTGGAAAAAACCGCAGCCCTTGCGGGTGATGGGCAGCCAGACCCCATTCCCACTAAGCATCGACGAGATCAAGATCCGTCTAACTTTGTCATCAAATAGGATTCAGCACTCATCCTTGCAGATCGCGCTCCTTTCTCTCAAAAATAAACCAATGTTAAGTAACTAGTTAAGATTTTGCTCGCGCCAATTTTTTCACATTTGATATTGGGTGATGTTTTTTAAGAAGACTGCAACGCTTTTAGCTGTGCCCGTAACTGGGCAATTTCTTGAGCCATATCCATGACCATTGCTGCGCCTACGAGATTTAGCCCCAAATCCTGACGCAAGCGTTGGATTTGAGCAATTCGCGCAATTTCTCGTGAGTGTAGCATTGAGCCTTTCGGTTCGATCAATCCGAGTTGCACAAATCGTTCAATTACAATCGTTGAAGTTTGAGTGACAGAGGCTGCATACTCAAATGTATAAAGGCGATCGCCTTCATGGGAAACAACTGTACTGGAGAGGCTAAACTCACTCATAACGTCACTCCTTCTAATGCAGTACGTGGGTTAAAGCTGCTATTCGCCTGAATCTTTTCATAGCAATCCTGCTCAATTTCGCTTAACTCTTTCGGAGACACGATCTGAAGTTTCACAATTAGGTCAGTTCGCCCACCTTTTGGTTGCGTCCAGCCTTTTCCTCGTAGCCGCAGCGATTGACTGGAACGCACACCTTTCGGAACGCTCAATGTGACGCGACCTTCTGGTGTTGGTACTTGAATTTGAGCGCCTAAGACCGCTTCATCTGGACGAATAGGAACTTCGCAGGTTAAGTTTTCACCCGAAAACTGAAAAAATGCATGGGGAAGCACCTCGATTGTGAGATACAAATCGCCTCGCTGTTGAGAAAAAGGGCTAGAGCGACCTTTACCTTTAATGCGAATTCGACTACCCGGTTTAGCACCTGCGGGAATACGAACGTTAATAGTTTCATCATCCAACTGCAACCGCTTTTGAACGCCATGAAACGCTTCCGAAAAGGAGAGTGCGATCGCAGCTTCGGTATCGGGTGCTGGTGCTTGGCTACGAAATGGGCCAAAGTCATCAGGCTGCCTAGTCGAGGTGCGGTAATAAGTTTGTCTTGTTCTTGTCCTATCCCCTAAACCACCCAGCAAATCATTGATAAAGTCATCAAAGTTGCTATATTGGTCAAAATTATCTGCATACGTGCTAGTTCCTCCAGGAGGAGTACCGCTAACCTCCGCTTGCTTCCAGTACTGCCCAAAAGAGTCATACTTTCCGCGCTTTTCTGGGTTTGATAAAACTTCGTTGGCTTCATTGATATCTTTGAATTTTTCCTCGGCTTCTGGATTACCAGGATTCACATCAGGATGATATTTGCGGGCAAGTTTGCGGTAAGCTCGCTTAATTTCGTCAGAAGTTGCAGTTTTGCTAACTCCCAAAATGTTGTAATAATCTTTGAAATCAGTTGCAGTTGGCATGATTCGATACTCATAATCCGACTATTCTGCACTCGGAACGTCTTTTGTCAGTGTCATTGTTGAGTTGTTGAAAGTCGGTAGTCTCCAGTGGTTGTAATGCAGGCTTTAGCTAACAAAATCGGCATCAATCACATCGTCATTATTTTGTCCGGTTGGCTGATTTCTTGGATTAGGATTGCTAGTTGCTGCGTTAGCTTGGGCGTAAACGGGTTCATCCTAGATATTTGCTGGCATCATCTGTAAGTTTTCGCAGAACTTGAGCAGAAATTTCTTCAGGTGCGAATTGTTTTTTAAGCGCCGGACAATCGAGCTTGACATTGCCATTGCGATCGCGGATGACTTTGTAAGAAACTTCACTGGCTTCGTGGGTGATTTCATCGTGTTTGCGCCCGATAAAGCGTTTAACTGAGTAGAACGTGTTCTCTGGATGCATTACCGCCTGTCGTCGAGCAATTTGACCAACCAGACGTTCGCCTGTTTTTGTATATGCAACTACAGAGGGAGTGATGCGTTGTCCTTCTGCATTCGCAATCACAAGCGGTTGTCCACCTTCGATGACTGCAATACAAGAGTTAGTTGTCCCTAAATCAATTCCAACAACTTTTGCCATAACTTTCGATTCCTTTCATCAGATTTTGATGCGCTGATTCTAGTTATAAGAAACTTCAGTAGTATTAAAAGCTCAACTTGTAACTAACAGTTCTCCGACAGATTATCTTGTTCTTCTTTAAGGAAACTATTCAGAAATTTTCTGTGCATCAACCGATAGAAAGACAAAAAAGTATCCAGTATATATATTTTTGGCATTAACGTTGTAAGTTATACATTCAACGATTTAAAGGAAATAATTCAAAATTGAATTGGGTGCGATCGCTTAAAGTTTCTCAGTACCTTTCTCTCTGCTCTGGGTAATCTAGCTTCAACTGCACCGTCTGCACTCCATTTTCCACTTACACCTATGGTTCCCTAAAATGATGCCGAGCCATTAATTGCACGGCTCAACAGTGAGCCGAAGGTAGTAATAATACCCAGTTAATATTGTCCCACAACTGTCGATTCATCAAATTCCATAATGCGATCGCTGTTGCTAGCTGATGTGAGAATAAAAGATCCTGTAAGTGGACAGTTGTTGTTCTACAACCAAAATAGTAACTACGCCTGGTTTTGGCAGTAGTGGTCTATTTGCAACTCTAACTGGTGCGTCAACTCTCACGGCATTTGATTTTGTGTTGCAAGTATAGTTTGCTCAAAACACGGAATGTCGAGTTTACGTACTTGACTAGTACAACATGGCGGAAATAAACCACCCATTCTAAATCAATGAAATGCTTACGCTGTATTCATTTTTAATTTTTAATTCCACCTTGCGGTACTAGGCTTATTTATCTGATGTTTCTTCAATCTCGATTTCCCAAGATTCTCCTTTATTATCTGGTGGAAAAAGCTGAATTTTGGACTTGTTAGAAAACTGCTTCAACTGTTTGATAAACTGTGTAATAGCATCAACAATATGCAAATAACTTTCTATGTCATAGCAGATAATGATTAACATCAGAGGACTAGCATTTATTTTGAAATACCAATGACTATTTGATAGTAAAACTCGCATAAGTGGGACGCAGGATTGATAAAATCGCCTACACGTAGCTTCTTCTAGCTGCCTGTAGAATAACTCGTTAAGTAGAGTTGCTCCAGTTGGAGGCAGATCATCTGCGGGAAAAAGGGATTTATTCATAACACGAAATTAGGCATTGTGATTTGGAATTAGTTTTTCTATTAATCACTGATAACTCATGATTTACCAGCCTTAGTGCGAATATTCTTTGGAGTATTGTGTAGTAAAAAAAAGGTCGTCGAAGCAATTTTTTACTAATGCTACTTCCGTTTTTTAAACACTATCAAGTGCAATCCTTGCTCTAGGAAACGCCGATTGTCAAAAATTCCCTGAATCAGCACCTCTAGTTCAGTTGCGCCCTTGGAAGGAAAATCCTCACGATTGATTGTGTGCCAGGGTAAAAACTCTTGCCAGTCCAAGGTTAATATACGGACTTATGCCTGATTTTGGTAAGCAATAATTAGGGCTGTAGTGTAAAAAAGCTTCAGTCTCTGTTGAGAGTAATACTGGATTCGCCGATAACCTGCTTGGAATGTGGCTAGTTCGTTGCTTGGATGAATCGAGACAATAACTGCTAATCTGTTTAATGCTTAATCTTTGCTTCAGCCTCTAAAAACAGATTGCCAATATCAAACAAAAACTGCATAGTACCTCGATAGCCAACTTTGGTAAATTGACTGTGATCTAAGCGGTCAAAAATGGGAATCCCTTGACGATAGAGAGGAATTTTTAAGCGTTGAGCGATCGCGACTCCATGAGAGTTGGTAATTAGCAAATCAGATCCAACCGCCAGTTGTTCAAAGTCTTCCAAATCGCCGATAGTGACGCTAGGAATCGGCAGTTTTTCTAGCAGAGGAAAGCGTGTTGTTGTCACTGCTGCGTGAATCTGAACTCCTAGCGATCGCAAAAAAGAAACTGTTGACCAAAGTAAATCGGGTTCCAGCGCCAAAGCAACTCGCTTGCAACCAAAGTAAAAGTGATTCTCTAACATCACATGTTTTAGCTGACGGCGTTGACGGCGGTATTTCTCCGGTACGCTAACACCACTGATATCTGCCAATGCTTGCAAGAATTTATCTACTGCTAGTAGTCCCGTCAGTTCACTAAATACTTCATAGGGTATATTGAATCTCCGATCCAAAATTTGCGCTGCACCTCGCATACTCTCACCTAGTGCCAAAGTGAATACAGAAGTGCCAATTGAACGCAATTGTGCCAATGTAGTGCCATTAGTTGTAATGGCACTAGAGGAATCTTCTATATGACTATCTAGTACGCCAGAAAGGTCAGGTACAACAATAGGTACAAGTCCAAAGGAAGTGACAATCTCTTTGATTTCCTGTACATCGCCTGGTGTGAAAGCAGAACTCGCTAAAATAGTGATTTGTGTAGGACAAGCATCTTGCTTGGAGCTTTTTTGAGGAATTTCCCTGACTATACTCTCGACTGCGCCAGCAAAGCCATCCTGTAATGTACCTTTGAAATCAGGTGTAGAGACAAGCACAATTGGTAAATAATCCAGTTCTGGGTGATGGTGACGAATTTCTTTAACAAAGCGCCCCATATCATCGCCTCTGGTTTCCACCAGTCCAGTACTACAAAGACCGATAATTTCTGGCTTGGATCTCTGCACCAAAGTCAAGATTGCTTGTTCAACCCTTTCCTCGCCACCCAAAATGGTTGCAACTTCTGTCATTGCCGTACTGGAAAGGGGAATCGTCTGACGGAAATGCTGTACTAATACTGCCTTCGTCAAAGCAGTACAGCCTTGTGAACCATGTAACAAAGGCATTATTCCCTTCAACCCCAAAAAGGCTAAAACTGCACCTACAGTCTGGCTTTGCTTGAGGGGATTAACTGCAACAGATGTACTTGTAACGCTAATAATCGCCATTAGATGTTCTCCTCTGGAGAATTTCCTGTTTCCCACGGGGCTGGTTGAGATACTTGTTCCCACACAGGGGTGTAAAAAGCAGCATAGAGTTCTCGTGCTACCTCTAAAATTCCCATATAGCCTGCATAGGCATGGTTGCGTTCTTGATTAACGTCTAGGAATGGGAGCCTAGCAGTAAGAGAGGTGTCTTGATGGTGTTTATCAGCAATTAACATATCAGCTTGATTTACGTTAATTATCTGTAAAATTTCTTGAGGACTATTTTGCTCTAGAATTATGCCATCTTGACCTAGTAAACTTTTGACTCTAATTCTATCCTCCTCAGTATTATTATTAGTACTAATAGCAATAACTTCCATCTCCAATTTCTTAGCAGCAAAGATAATCAACCAGCTCTTGAAACTTCCAATAGAAAGGAGAACCCGCTTACCTTGTAATTGGGTGATATAAAAAGCGAGTTTTTCATCTATTGCAGCAGTCTCTTCTGCAATTAGTTTTTCTGTACGTTCTTGTAAACTAGAATTACCCAACTTGGCAGCAATATTTCTTAGATATTGATTGATTTGCTCTATCCCATACATAGACTCTTCAATATAAGGAATGCCATATTGTTTTTCCATCCTTTTAGCCACGTTGATTAGTGCTTTGGAGGAGAGGATCACATTAAGTTTGGCACGATGGGCATAGCAAACTTCTTTGTAGATAGCATCGCCTGTAATTTTTGCCAAAACTCTGATACCTAATTTCTCCAACAACGGTAGAATATTCCATATTGCACCTGCAATATTGTATTCACCAATTAGATTGATATCATAAGGTGTAGTTGTATCTGGTTCAGCTGTTCCAATAACGTGTGAAAGCATTGCTTCACCAGCGACACGGTTGCCCAAATTTTGGTTTCCAATGAATCCAGGGCAATGTACAGGGATAGTGGGTATTCCTGTTTTCTCGGTGGCATCTTTGCAAACTCCCTCGATGTCATCCCCAATCAAAGCGGTGATGCAAGTGGAATAAACAAATACCGCCGCAGGTTTGTAGCGTCTTTGTAATTCTAAAATGCCTTTATACAGCTTTTTGGCTCCACCGAAGATGATATCGTTCTCATCGATGTCGCTGCTAAAGCGTATCTTGTACAGCATCGAACCAGACGAGAGACTGCTGTGACTTCCCCAAATACTGGCAGCACAGCCACTTGGCCCGTGGACTACATGAGCAGCATCAGTGATTGGTACAAGAGTAATCATTGCACTATCAAAAGCGCAACTCCCTTGAGTAGTTCCAGGTTGGGGTAATTGTGTGGAAGACTTTTTTTTCTTTTGTATCTGCTGCTGACGAGCATCTTCAGAATTAGAGCCACTGAGTGAATCGTTGGTTTTTCCTGGCGTGGGATTCATTTGTTTGGTGACAATAGGTAGAAATTTTTAGATATTAGCTGAATTCCCAAAGGCTGAGGAGGATTTTCATTTATTCACCGTGGTATCTAAAGATGGATAAAAGGGAATGATCAAGAGAATTTATCATCCCCTAAAACATAAACATCATCTAGGTTAGAGAAGGAGAAAACAAAAACATGAACTAGACTATTAAATTATTAATGTTGTCCTGTACACGTTAGTTAATTAGTGGTAACACGGTGAAAAAGAAACGCGCAGAGTTAAGATTAGCTATTCAACTACCTCCATTTTAAATGATTGGTGAGAAGGTGGGCGAGAATAGCCCACCTAATATTTACTTTGTATTTAGCACCTGATTCTGAAGAATAAGCTTACTTCTTCTCGCTACCGGAAACTATTTCTACGTTTCCTTTTTTGAGTGCTTCTAGTGCTTCACCTTCAGCATCTTCTTGTTTTTTAGCTGTGTCTGCTTGGCTAATTAGTTTCGCAGCATTTTCTTCACTTTCAAGGATACCGAATTCAATCAACAAATCTTCTAGCTCATCCATCTCGATGGGTGTAGGAACAGCGAGATTTGTATTGTTGATAATCTTGTCTGCTAATGTACGGTATTCATGAGCTTGCTTGCTGTCGGGTGCGTACTCGTTCACTGTCATCCGCCGCAATTCGGCGTGTTGCACGATATTGTCACGGGGGACAAAGTGAATCATCTGGGTACTTAATCTGGCTGCAAGGGTGCTAATCAGTTCATCTTCCCGGTCAGTTTTGCGGCTGTTACAAATTAGCCCACCCAAACGCACCCCACCTGTGTGAGCATATTTGAGAACTCCACGAGCAATGTTGTTAGCTGCAAACATCGCCATCATTTCACCGGAGGTAACGATGTAGATTTCTTGGGCTTTACCTTCACGAATTGGCATAGCGAAACCACCACACACAACGTCGCCCAACACATCGTAGGATACGAAATCTACATCTGAGTAAGCGCCGTTTTCTTCAAGAAAGTTGATAGCGGTGATGATACCCCGACCGGCGCAACCAACACCAGGTTCTGGCCCACCAGATTCCACACATCTGATATTTCGGAAGCCAGTTATTACCACTTCTTCAAGTTCAATATCCTCCACAGCGCCCCGTTCAGCAGCTAAGTGCAACACTGTGGTTTGGGCTTTACAGTGCAAAATCAATCGGGTAGAGTCAGCTTTGGGGTCACATCCGACAATCAAGATGCGTTTACCTACTTCTGCCATCGCAGCAAGGGTATTTTGAGAAGTGGTAGATTTCCCAATACCACCTTTACCGTAAAAAGCAATCTGTCTAATTTTTTCGTCGGACATGATAATTTATCCTGCAATTGTTTGGTGGGTCTGTCAATTCATGAAGCGTTGGTACTTTGTGCCGGAAGTACTAGCGTTGTAAAATTACAGCACTGGCCTTATGTAGAACGTCGTTGGAGGCGCTCGTTCTACAGCAAAAAGAGCCCGTATCCAGAACATATTCAAGTTATGGTAAGTTTTCATTGGCCATTAGTCATTGTTTTTTCTGACTAATGGCTAGAGCAATGAGACATCACTCAAGAAATATTGCAAGTATTACCATCCGCTCACTCAAATGATTTCTCTAGCGGTAGTAATACCAATTGGAAAAAAGAAAGCTACATATTCCAAGCTGGAAAAATTACGAATTCAGCATTATCAGTTGTTGTAATTCCCTGAAGGTTGCTCATACCTAAAGAATGGTTGCAGCAGGAATTTCAATTTACGCCAAGTATTCCTTCAAGCACACAACCAACCATTGCAATCCACTCTAAACAGTCGCTACAACTTCCCCGATTTTGCTGATATCGTAACCGCCGAGAATTTCAAATTGTGAGTGAACCATCCGATGTCCCAAAGTACTGAGAAATTGCTGTACAGGTGCTTCTTCTAAATATTCCTTGAGAATCACCAAATCATATCGTGAGTGAATATGCACATAGCATCAGCAAAGAATTGCTGTTTTAATTGGTTGCACAATTAGGTATTTACCAAAGTATGCAACAGATGACAGATGACATGAGATTACTATTCTTAGGAAGAAAGCAATGATTACCGAAGAAGACTTAACCCAGCAATTTAACGTAATTATTGAACACACTCACCCACAGTTATGGAAACTGTTAAGCCAATGTTATGTGAAGGTGATAAATCCTCATCCTCACTTAACAAGAGTGAATATAAAAACGTGTATCCGTCATGCAAAATACATTGGAATTTACTGCCCTGATAGACTAATTAGTGCTGTCGTAGAACAAAAAAATCTCATTAGAGAAGTAGCAGAATATTTGGGTCTAGTTGAGGTTGTTTGCTTGAATGCCAATAACTTGATGCGCGATCCACTCTCAAATCTTAAGCAAGCTTATCCCCAGTTGTGGTTAGACTTACTGTGGATTGTCACCCAAGAACAAGAACTCTAGCTATTATCGACAGATTTTTGTGCAATCTTCTATCTGGAAAAACCGTAATTACCAATCTTCACCGCAGCTTTGTTACATCAAAGCAATCTAATGGAGGCGATCGCCTTTTTAACTGATTAATTCACCACAGACACTTCTGACAATTTGTAGAAACTCCCGTAAAA
>NZ_JACKZS010000133.1 GCF_014222285.1 Nostoc sp. UCD121 | reverse complement strand
CATTTTTAATGAATATCTATCTTCCAGCTTTATACAAAATTTTAAAAAAAATAAAGTATACTTTTATAAGTAAAGTAGTATCTGAAAAGATAATTTAAAAAATTCCACTTAGTAAAAAGACATATAAAGCAATAGCCTTACATTGCTATTAATTTATTTTGTAAAATAGCAAAGGTTGGCTAACTCAAGATATTAGGTAGGAGAAGTCAAAATAAGTAGCGATCGTGTCGCATCAATAAAAGTTACGAAAACTGTTGTTTAAGCTGGAATTAAATGTTAACAAATTTCCGAATTTAATAATTACTCATCAACAATGGTCAGAGTGATACTATCCTATAAATCAATATGTTGCGTATGAGTTCAAGAGATATTCTCTGTTCGCTTAACATGAAGACTTAATTATTATAAATAAAAATAATTAAATCTGCATCTCTCGTGAAATACTTTAATCAAAACTATAATCCAATCAAGTATATGAATGTCCTGCATATTAATCAATCTGATATTGGTGGCGGTGCTGCGATCGCAGGCTATCGCCTTCATCAAAGTTTATTGCAGCAAGGCGTTAACTCAAAACTGTTAGTTGGCAAAGTTAAAACTGATAGTAGCCTTGTTGCTGCCGTAGGTCATAATTATCGCGTAGAAAACCAATTATTGCGTTTGACTAGGCGCTTAGGATTAAATTACCTCCATTTAGTAAGCACGTTTGACATTTGGAAACATGATTTTTATGAACAAGCTGATATTATTAATTTCCACAACCTGCACACAGGGTATTTTAATTATTTAGGTATTCCTGGATTAACCAAAAGTAAACCTGCTATTTTTACCCTCCATGATATGTGGAGCTTTACGGGACATTGCGCCTATAGTTACGATTGCGATCGCTGGCAGCAAGGTTGTGGTCAATGTCCCTACCCTGAAACTTATCCAGAGATAGCAAGAGATAATACTCGTCTAGAATGGCAACTGAAAGACTGGGTTTATAGTAAGTCTAATCTCACGATAGTTACTCCTAGTCAATGGCTGACTGAGCAGGCAAAAAAAAGTATACTTAACCGTTTTTCAATTTATCACATACCGTATGGTCTTAACACTGATGCTTATCAACCTTTAGATAAAGACAAATGTAAAAATATTTTAGGTATTCCTGCCGAGAAAAAAGTTATCATGTTTTGTGCAGATGGCTTAGAGGATTCTCGTAAAGGTGGGGATTTACTTGTACAAGCGATCCAAACTTTACCTAAAGCGTTAAAAGCGGAAACGCTATTACTAACTTTGGGTAGTGGAGGCGAAAAAGTTCTTGAAGTAGTGGGAATACCAACTTTAAACCTGGGGTATGTAAGTGGCGATCGCATGAAGTCAATAGCCTACTCTGCTGCTGATGTTTTTATCTTCCCCACTCGTGCGGATAATTTACCTTTGGTACTCCAAGAGAGTATGGCATGTGGTACGCCAATGGTTTCTTTCAAAATTGGTGGTGTACCTGATTTAGTCCGTCCAGGAATAACTGGTTATTTAGCTCAACCAGAAGATACACAAGATTTTTGTAATGGTATTGTCCAATTACTATTAGACAGAGAGCAACGGCACAAAATGAGTGAAAATTGTCGAGCGATCGCACTTCAAGAGTATACTCTGGAACTGCAAGCAAAAAGATACATTGAGCTATACCAACAGGTGTTGCAATCGCCATAAGCAAAAGAGGGCGTTTCCGTTCTTACGAATTTCCGTAGACTCACAGTCTGGACATTGCACAGTAGATGACCTAAATTCATATCTCTGTTAGGCAATGTCCAACATCTTTATGCAGTTTTTGAGGAGGAATCGGTTAGCTCTAATGCACATTAGATTTAGATGGAAAACATTAAATAACGCCTATCAAAAGGATTTATTATAACATTTTATTCTAGACAAGCTAGTAGTATTTGTGAGTTATCACATCGATATTTGTATAATTTTTACAATCCCAACAAACATTCAATTATTACCACCACAGCCAGATAATTGACTGTGAAATTTACTCAATTATTTTATTTATGAAACAGCATCAACACATTCTTGTTTCACTAGGTAGCGCTCCAAAACAAGGGCCTGGTAGCCCTATTATTATTGATCGTCATCTAAAGCGGCTGCCAAGCAGTTGGCAAATATCTATAGTTGCACCAGAGGAATCTTTTGCTGATACAAATATGCCTGATTCATGGCAGCTTCTTTCTATACCAATGCGTAGATGGTGGTGGCCTCCTTATCGTCGTCAAATACCAAAATTACTTGAAACTAGATTTTTGTGTTGGCAGATGGAGTGTGAAAAGATTTTTTTAAGAGAACGCCCAACAGCAATTGTTACTGTTCTTCATGATATTTATTCTGTGTTTGCTGCCTATCTCTCTAAAATTTGGCAAGTTCCATTGTCTGTAATTGTTCATGATCAAGAAGAGCTTTGGGCAAAATCTGAATTAGAGTATCATTGGATTAAACGGAATTGGCAGGCTGTGCTTAATCAAGCTACAAGAGTTTGGACAGTATCATCAGAACTTGCTAATACCTATAATATTATGGATACTAGTAAAGTCAGTATTCTTCTTCCCATTCCTGAAGGAAGGCAACAAAAATTTGTGGAGTGGAAAGATAGATTTAAAACTTCTCCTGTTATTGCTTATGCAGGTAGTATTTATCCCAGCCAAGTATCTAGTTTTTTTAAAATTGCTTCCTTGCTTGAAAAACTTAATGGTACTTTGCTACTCGTTACTCCTCTAAATCGTCCGGGTATACCAGATTTAATCAATAATTGTCCAAATATAGAGCATCGAGAACTATTCACTACTAATGTAGAAGTTATAAATTTTTTGGCGGAAAAAGCTAGTTGTATATTGGTACCTTATCCTCTTGATCTTGCTGAACACCCTTGGGCAGCTACTTGTTTTCCTAGCAAGTTAGTTGAGTTTTCTCATCTAGGTTTACCAGCTATTATCCTTGCACCGTTAGATACTGCTTTAGGAAATTGGGCAATAAGGCATAAGTGGGATAGCTATCTGACAAATATGGATGAAGAAATGCTTTTAGAAATTCTCTATGAGCTAACAGAAAAAGAAAAATGGACTAAGATGGCCAACCAGTGTCAAAGAGTTTCTCAAGGGGAGTTCAATCCTGAACTTATTCAGTCTCAGTTTGAATCAGAACTTGCAGTAAGTAGCAAAATTAATGGGTTAGTAAAACAATCAATCAACTAGTTTATTTCTGGAAGTTAAATTAATTTATGAGGCTACTTTTTATTATCCCTGAATATCCTCCCCATTCTGGGGGTGGTATTGCTACTTTTTATAGCAACACATTGCCAGAGATTGTTGCTCAGGGTCATCAAGTTGATGTTTTAGTAGGAAGTGCCTTTACATCCAAATTGCCAAATTATCAGAAAGATGGTGTTAACGTTGAGTTTTTAAATGACAACTTAATCTCGTCCAATTTATACAAGTTCAACCGTTACCAAGCCATCCCAGAATTTCAACGCCATTTAGCAGCGGCTTGGACTGCTTGGGAACAGGTAAATAAAGGTCAGGGTTATGACTTAGTGGAAACAACAGATTGGGGTATGCTGTTTGCTCCCTGGATAATATCACCAGAAAGTCCGCCTACTGTTGTGCAACTTCACGCTAGTATTGGTCAAATAGATTTTCACGATCCCCAAGTTGATAGCCAACTGCAAGGCAATTTAGTTCGCTTATTAGAAGTAAACTTACTCTCAGTTGCAGACCAATTACAGACCTACAGTCAATCTAATGCTCAAGCCTGGAAACAACTAATTGGGAGAGATGTTAGCTATATTCCTCCGGCTATGCCGCTTGTACCTAATATTCAACCATTCAAAAAATCTGCTCATGGTTTAGTAGTAGGAAGGATTCAATACTGGAAAGGTACAACAATTGTTTGTGAAGCTTTGCGATTATTAGGAGAAAAAGCACCAATAATAGATTGGATTGGTCGTGATACAACTTATCGTGATTCCAACACTTCTATGGCTAGTTATCTTGCCCAGACTTATCCCGATATTTGGGGAAACAAGACACAGCCACTCGGCACTTTCTCACCTGAAGAAACTCGCCAACTTCAAGCAATGGCAAAGTTTATAATTGTACCGTCTATTTGGGACGTATTTAACTACACATGTGTAGAAGGAATGGCACAAGGACAGACTGTATTGTGTTCTCTGGGTGCTGGTGCAGCAGATTTGATTACTGATGAAGTAAACGGGCTAACGTTCACAGCAGGCGATGCCCAAAGTTTAGCCAATAGGTTGGATATCTTACTGAGTTGGAGTCAAGGAAAGCAAGAAAAAATTGGCAAAGCTGCTCAAGAGACTATAGAAACTTTCCTTAATCCCAAACTTATTGCTCAACAAAGACTGGAAGTTTATGAGAAACTGATTAAACATGGCAAACATTCCGTTTCCCCCAACTCTTGGTTAATTGAAGCTGTTTCCCCTCAAAAACCTTTAGAAAAACCTTTAGCATTTCTAGATTACCTACCTTTACGGGAGTTAGCAAACTATTTGCTAGAACGCAGTCTTAAAAAATTGGTAAAACGCTAGCCATGAGCCATCCTTCTTTAGCACTATGTATTCCTGCATACAACGCTACAGCTTACTTACCTCGATTACTTAAGTCTGCTTTAGCTCAAACAATCCAATTTGATGAAATATGGGTGTACGACGATTGCAGTACAGATGAAACAGGAAAAATTGCCGCAGAGTTTGGGGCAAAGGTGATTAGAGGTGAGATCAATCGTGGTTGTTCTCATGGTAAGAATGTCTTAGCAGCGCAAACAACTTGTGAGTGGATTCATTTTCATGATGCCGATGATGCTTTATATCCTAATTTTGTAGAACAAGCTCATCAATGGATGACGTTAGAGAATCCGCCAGATGTTGTGCTATTCAATTATGAATGGCGACGGGATGATACTGGAGAGTTGCTCGGCATTTACAAGTTTGATAATGATGAATTGAGACGAGATCCGATCGCATACACTATTCAAAAACAAATTAATCCCTTTTGTGGATTGTATCGTCGTTCGGCATACTTGCAAGCAGGTGGTTATGACACTGATCCATTAGTACTTTACAATGAGGATGTAGCATTTCACTGTCGGATGGCGATCGCAGGTTTAAAATTTGCGGCTGAACCGACAACTACAATCATTAATTACTATCGAGCTAATTCTATGTCCTCTGCTAACCAAATTAAATGTGCTAAAGCACAATTTCATGTTATGCGGAAGGTATCTGAATCTCTCAAAGGGGAATACTCTGATGAAATTTCTCAAAAACTTTGGGGAATTGCTGGAGTTTCTGCTGCTTATTTAGACTGGAACACTGCTGATAGCTGTGTGAATCTAGCTTTCTCCCTCCACAGTAAAACTCCTAATCATTTAAGTGCTTTATTCCGGCTATTATGTAATTTTAATCCTTATTTTGCTATTCGCTTGAGAGAATGGTTAATCAGATTCCTTAAACCACAGCTTCGCCAGCAAATAATCACTGGGTCTGAGAGACTCTAAATTTGTTGCTGGATGTGGATGGGCAAGATTTTACGGGCTATCTAATAGTTTTAGTAGGTAATGCTCAAGAATCAGTCTAGAATCAGCATTTCGCTCTTTAGAATTGGCTAAAAATAACAATTAAAATGTCAATAAGTCCATTAGTCTCAATACTCATACCTGTTTACAATGCCGAGCCATATCTGCGAGAAACTTTAGACTCGGCTCTAAATCAAACTTGGCGAAATATAGAAATAATATTAGTTGATGATGGCTCTAAAGATGACAGCTTGGCGATAGCTAAAAGCTACGAATCAAAGGGCGTAAAAGTAATTTCTCAAGGTCAAAATAAAGGACAAACGGCTGCTTTAAATAGATGTTTGGCAGAAGCAAAGGGCGACTTTATTCAATACCTTGATGCTGATGACATTTTAGAACCACAAAAAATTGAAGTACAAATTAAGCGTCTTTTAGAAGAACCTAGTGGTACTCTGGCGATCGCACCTTGGGCAAGATTTTATCAAAATGATTTGTCAACTGCTAAATTTGTACCCAACAATGACTGGTGCGACTTTGATGATCCCATCGCTTGGCTAGTAGAATGTTGGACAGGTCACGGAACAATGCCTCCAGGCTCTTGGCTATATCCACGAGAAATTATTGAAAAGACTGGCTTATGGCATGAGGAACTAACACTGAATAATGACATGGAATATTTTACAAGAGCCGTACTTGCCAGTAGGCGCTTAGTTTTTTGTCCTGAAGCTAAATGGTACTATCGCTCAGGAAATCCTAGTTTGAGTGGACAACGCTCTGAAAAAGCCTTGTGGTCTCAATATGAAGTCATTCGACTCAGTACAGAACGATTATTAAGTGTTGAAAATAGCGATCGGACACGTTATGCCACTGCTTGCTCTTGGCAGTACTTTGTTTTTCTTGCTTATCATCGTTTACCAGAGTTAGTGCAATATGCAGAGAAGAAAATTACTGAACTTGGCGGTTGTGATCTCAAGCCAGACGGTGGCTCACTATTTAGAGTCTTGAGAGATATTTTTGGTTGGAAGGCTGCAATGAATTTGCAAAGATTTTACTATCGATATCGCTATCAAATAAATTATTGAATAGTTTATTAACTCCAGTACAGTCATTTTTATAATTTTAATTGCTATAAAAAAGAGGAAATCACTTGTCAGATAAAACAAAGAAAGGTCTTTTTGTAACCTTCTCCGTCTATGTTAATAGTGCTTTTGGTGGAGTGCAGCGCTGCACAAAAGAATATAAAGAAGTTATTGAAGCGGCAGGATGGAGCTTAGAAGTTTTAGCGTATGAAATAGATCGCCGATGGCAGGCGAGAATTTTCCGCAAACTTAAACCATCGAGCTTTTATAATCGCATTCCGCAATCTTTTATTGATGCCTTAATTGCACAAGTTCAATCAGAACATATTCCTTACGTATTTCTCAATCAAGTGGATGCGTTATCTATTGCACCATACTTAAAAAGTGCCGTACCAGATGTCAAGATTGTCTTGTTATCTCATGGGGCACAGTTCGTCGATGATTTTCTTGCAGCGCAGAATCAAACTTCAATATCTTCAAGGAAGCGATCGCGCCTAGCTAATACAATTCTTGATGAGATGCAACTTAGGCAACATATAGATCATGTATTTACATTAAGTGAGCAAGAAGTCGCATTTGAGCGTTGGCTAGGCGCAAAGTCCGTAAGTTGGCTGCCTCGCATTATTTCACCAAAGCCTCTAGACTGGAAACCGATTGCTGGTCGTGCAGGGTTTGTTGGCACATTAGATCATCAACCAAATTATGAAGGACTGCTAAGTATCTTGACTAACTTGCAAACTAGGAAAGATTTTGAAGGAACTATCAGAATAGTCAGTAGTTCAAAACAACTTGGCAAATATTTAGAAGAGCAGTTTGATTTCGTTAAATATCTAGGTCGCCTTGATAACGAAAACCTTAAAAATGAAGCATCAACTTGGACATGGTTCATTCATCCTTTATTTCTATGGTCTCGCGGCTGTAGCACTAAGCTAGCCGATGCGCTGGAGTGGCAAATACCTGTCCTAACCACTGAAGCAGGTTGTAGAGGATACACATGGCAAAAAGGCAATGTGATTAGGTTCGATGCAATAAACGAGTATTCTTCTTATTTATGTGGCAAGGACTCAGAATATGATATATCTTTAGTCAGACAAAAACTAATCCTAGCCTCAGAAACATCTCCTTCTCTTGTTGATGTCGCTGCACTAGCTAAACTAGCTTTGAACAAAATAAGCTAATCGGCATTTTAATTTTTGGGCTGAGTCCCTAACAGAAAGGGCTTCATAGCGATCATCTTGCAATTTTGATGCGTGACAGATGCTCGGAAAAACCCTAGTCATTATCCAAAGTTATGAATAATTTTTTAACATCATTAAAAGAAGAAATTAAAAATAAAATCTATAAAAGAAAATGGATAGTTGATAAGCTCAATAATTTGTCAACAGGTGTAGATATTTCCGCAGATTTCATTTTTTTACCACGTCATAGTTCTCTAATATCTGATAAGCGTTGGGCAGCCTAAAATGCGTATTCTACTCACTGCCGATCCTGAACTACCAGTACCACCAAAACTTTATGGTGGTATTGAACGTATTGTTGATTTATTGGTTACAGGATTACAAACTCGTGGTCACATCGTGGGACTAGTTGCTCACCCTGACTCAACCTCAAAAGTAACTCAATTCTTTCCTTGGCCGGGGAAGCGATCGCAAAACAAATTTGATGCGTTGCAGAATACAATGACCCTAGGGTCAGCAGTAAAGAAGTTTCAGCCCGATATTATTCATAGTTTCTCTCGCATCCTCTATTTATTACCTCTGTTAGCATCTAGCCTCCCCAAGGTGATGTCTTATCAGCGAGATCCCAACCATCGCACCACTCGCTGGGGTACAAAGCTTGCTAAGGGTTCTCTGACCTTTACAGGTTGTAGTGATTATATTTGTAGCATCGGACGAACTGCCGGGGGAGTTTGGCATACCATCCACAACTGTGTGGAACTAGAAAAATACACTTTCCAACCACAGGTAGCTCCCGATGCACCACTGGTATTTCTCGGCAGAGTAGAGCAGATTAAAGGAGCGCATAATGCGATCGCTATTGCTAAAAAAACCGGACGCAGCTTAATCATTGCTGGTAATCACGCCACAACTGGGGAAGCAGGTCAATACTGGCAACAACAAATTCTCCCTCACCTAGGAAAAGATAGAATTGAGTATGTTGGGCCTGTCAACGATGCTCAGAAAAATGATCTATTGGGAAAAGCTGCTGCCATGATTGTACCAATTGAGTGGGAAGAACCTTTTGGTATTGTCTTTGCTGAAGCCTTAGCTTGTGGTACTCCGGTAATTTCATGTCCTAGAGGTGCATTGCCAGAGATTGTGCGTCAAGGTATTGACGGTTACTTAATTAACACTATTGACGAAGCAGTTGTTGCTGTTAACCAATTACTAAATATTGATCGTTATCAATGTCGTCAACGGGCTGAAAAACATTTTTCAGCTTCTGTTATTTTAGATCAGTACGAAAAACTTTATCATAACCTTTTGTTTTAGTTAAAAGAAGATGAGCATACAAACAATTTCTTTACCTTTACCTCTAACTTGGATACAAGCGCTGGATTTTAAACATAAATTGGGAATTTGCGAACGATTGTTTGGTGAGGCGATCGCATTAAAAGGCATTTGTTGGGTGGAAACCGGAGCAGGAATTCCCTGGAAGCTTGATTTGACAAATTCCACCCATCGCTGGATTGTTTATGGCAAATATGAAGGAGCAGCATTTCTAAACTGGGCGAAAAAATTTCTCCCTAGCGATGGTATTGTTGTAGACTCAGGTGCAAATATCGGTCAAATGTTAATGTACTTAGCTCAGTGGCTACCGCAAGGTAAAATACTAGCATTTGAACCCGGTACTGAAGCAGGCAACTGGCTAAAAGAATGTTTAGCAATTAACACCACTCTGCCCGTAGAAATAATTAAGGCAGGACTTGGTGCATCTGTGGCTCAATTACGTCTCAACCATATTGGAGATAGCTTGGGACATGGTGCTTGGAGCCAAATATCTGAAACGGAAGGTGAACAAATTCAGATAGTACGTCTAGAAGACGAATTAGCTGCACGTTCTATTACAACAGTAGATTTGTGGAAGTTGGATGTAGAAGGTTATGAAATTTCAGCCTTACAAGGTGCAGAAGCATTTTTGAAGGAGCAACGAATAAAAGCTATTTACGCAGAGATGATAGATGAAAATGGGCAGCGAATTCGAGATTATCTTACTCAGTTTGGCTATAGCTGTTACCTGTTTGACTCACGAGGAAAAATATATTCTCCAAGTCAATTGCCAAGTCATACTAACGGACTTTTCCTGCCTAATTAAATTGTAATATGCAATGTATCCTAGTTTAAAGCGTAAAGTTTTAATCATCAGTCCCCACTTCCCGCCCATTAATGCCCCCGATCATCAACGGGTAAGAATGTCTCTACCCTACATGGAACAATTTGGTTGGGAAGCTCACGTTCTCACGGTTCAACCAGACTATGTTGCAGGTATTGAAGACTCTCTACTAGCAAAAACAATTCCCGATCGCATCCCTGTAACTTATACAAAGGCATTACCTCTGCAACAAACTCAGCGTCTTGGCATAGGTAGCCTGGGTATAAGAAGTTTTCCCTATTTACTCAAAGCTGGCGATCGCTTACTTCAGCAAACAAAATTTGATTTAATATACTTTTCAACAACTGTATTTATCACAATGGCTCTGGGTACCCGATGGTATCGCCGCTTCCGCATACCTTACGTCTTGGACTTTCAAGATCCCTGGTTAAGCGATTACTACAAACAGACAAACACACCTCCACCAGGGGGACGCTGGAAATATGGATTTTCTCAACTCCAAGCAAAACTGCTCGAACCCAGAGCTATGAGCAAAGTCAGTCATGTCATTAGCGTATCACCAGCCTATCCAAAAACTCTACAACAGCGATATCCACATTTGCTTTCAGAACAATTTACTGTTTTACCCTTTGGTGCGCCTGAGCCTGATTTTGAGCAACTACCCTACCTCAATATTCAACAAAAAATATTTGACCCTCATGATGGTAAACGTCATTGGGTTTATGTAGGTCGAGGTGGTGATGATATGGCTTTGTCATTACGGACTCTATTTCTTGGCATCCAGTCAGAGCGTCGTCATCACCCTGAAAAATGGCAAGCAGTTGAATTACACTTTGTAGGTACTAGTTATGCACCAGGAAATCGTGCTGTCAAAACTGTAGAGCCGATTGCTCAAGAATTAGGTGTTGCCGACTTAGTTCGGGAACATGTTCATCGTATTCCTTACTTTGAAGCGCTACAAGTTCTTGTCGATAGCGATGCTATTCTAATGATTGGTTCTGATGACCCAGACTATACCGCTTCTAAACTCTATCCTTGCATTCTAGCCCGTAAACCAGTTCTGGCAATTTTTCACCAGCAAAGTTCTGTAGTCAATATATTACAGAGTTGCCAAGCTGGTAAATCTGTAACCTTCACTTCCCAAAACAAACCAGCAGATTTGCTCCCCAAGATAGTTGACCAGCTTAATTGGTTATTATCTATCCCAAAAGGTTATGAACCAGAAACTAACTGGTCTGCTTTTCAAGCTTATACCGCTAGAGAAATGACTAAAAAACAATGTAGTATCTTTGACAATTGTCTTACTACTGCCAAAATTAACAAATCATTATGAACGGATACTTTGAGTCTAATCCTCAGCCTTGGGAATATTTTCCTCGCCCCCCAAAGAAAAAACAAGATCAGCTATTGAGAGTATTTTGGATAATCGCTTTAGGGCTTTTTACTTTTGAAATCTTCTTCAATGAAAATACCTCTATACTTAGCAAGGCTGGAGCAATATTGATTACTATTGCTTCTCTGATACCTAGCTATCTTTGGTGTTCAGGTCGCGCTCATGGAATGCCTATCTTCCCATTTTTTGCTCTCACTTTCCTTTGGACTTATGCCTTACCACTTGTCAGTAATCATCCAACCGTTATTACTTACTCTCCCAGTAGCCATTTGTTTGCTGGTCTGACGGTCGCTGGATTTTTAGGACTAGGAACCTTAGTCTGGTTCCGATTTGTCAAATCTATTCCTCCAATGCCTAAGTTTTATCGGAGTTTGAACATTCGTAAAGGCATTAACTTTTTCTTATTTATATTGATAACCAGTGTTTTATTTAAT
The DNA here is from genome assembly GCF_014222285.1 of Nostoc sp. UCD121. Taxonomy (GTDB): domain Bacteria; phylum Cyanobacteriota; class Cyanobacteriia; order Cyanobacteriales; family Nostocaceae; genus Nostoc. The sequence goes on along the minus strand of NZ_JACKZS010000133.1, from coordinate 10,179 downwards.
GTATATAGTAATGCTGGCTGGCTTGAATCTATTAATGCAGGAACAATTGCTGTAGTACGCGGTACGATTTTAGGATTAACCGCACTAGGGGTTTTTGTCCTTTCTTATCAATTAGGAAAAAAAGAATTATCAAAATTACAGGCTAGATTGTTTATATTATTTCTAATTGCCAATTTAGTGACAAGTACAGTTACATTACTGCTTGTTTCTGCTTCTAGTATCGCTTTGCTCGCTATAATTTCCTTTGTTATTTCTCGGAAAAAACTACCTATAATATCAATTATAATTCTTCTGGTTCTATTGAATTTTTTGCACTATGGCAAATCCGAGATGAGATCAAAGTATTGGTTTGCTAAAAATAGCTCTTATTATGTTCAACCCTGGAATTATCCTGCTTGGTATTCTGAATGGATAGGCTATTCACTAACTTATATAAATCGAAATAAGAGTGAAGAGAATTTACCTAGTAACTCCGAAGAAAAAGCTTCTTTTGTTGAACGATCTAGTGTAATCCAAATGCTACTTTTAGCTCAGGACAAGAGTCCCGATAGAATACCTTATTTATACGGAGCTACATACGCAATATTACCAGAACTTTTAGTCCCTCGGATATTAAACTCTAATAAAATCAGGTCTCATGAAGGTACAAGCATTTTAAACGTACACTATAAACTACAGACATACGAACAAAGTGTGAAAACTACTATTGGCTGGGGTTTGCTAGCTGAATCCTATGCCAATTTTGGATTAATTGGCTGTGGAGGACTGGCTATTATTTTGGGTGCAGCTTATGGAAAAGCAACTCGTTGGAGTATGAATGCTCCAATTTTATCATTCCAGTCTCTGTTTGCTGTACTGATGATGTCATACTCCTTCCAATCTGAATTTTCTGCCGGAGTATATGTTGCTGCTTTATTTCAATCAAGCACAACAATTGCTGGTATTTCGTTAGTTTTGATGAAGAAGCAGCGGGTTTCACGACATGCTTTTCAGGGGGGACAAATGAATTAAATTATGAATACGATAAAACTGGCAATTATCACATCTCACCCAATACAATACTACGCACCTTGGTTTCGTTACTTGGCTAGTGCTGGTGATTTGCAGATTAAGGTATTTTACTTGTGGAACTTCGGTGTTACACATCAGATTGATACAGGCTTCCAGCAAGCCCTACAGTGGGATATTCCCCTCTTAGATGGATATGAATACGAGTTTGTACCAAATGTTAGTTCTAAACCAGGAGTTCATCATTTTTGGGGGTTACAAAATCCATCTTTAATCTCACAAGTGAAAGCCTATAATCCTGATGCAGTCCTATTGATGGCCTACAACTACGCCAGCATCTATAAATTTCTGTGGAAATGGAATTCATCTGAGATACCGTTGCTATTTAGAGGTGATTCTCATCGACTACTACAGCCTACTGGAATTAAAGCATGGGCGCGTCAGCAGTTTATTACCCAGATTTATCGCCGTTTTGCTGCTTGCCTTTATGTAGGTAAAGCTAATTATGGCTACTTTCAATATCATGGTGTACCCAGTAATAATCTATTTTTTTCTCCCCATGCTGTTGATAACGATCGCTTTTTTACTCAAGCTGAGAGCGCCAAACACCAAGCAACTATATGGAAGCAAGAATTAGGTATCCCATCGGATCATGCAGTGATTCTATTTGCAGGTAAATTTGAATCCAAAAAACGTCCTTTGGATTTGCTACAAGCTTTTTTGTCAGCAACCCTGTCTCAAGTATCGCTACTATTTGTCGGTGCAGGTTCTTTAGAAGCAGATTTAAAAACCGCAGCTGCACACCATTCAAATATCTATTTTGCTCCTTTTCAAAATCAAAGCTTGATGCCCCGCACCTATGCTATTGCTGATTTAGTTGTGTTGCCCAGTTACGGCGCTTCAGAAACTTGGGGACTGGCAATTAACGAAGCAATGTGCTTATCTCGCCCAGTAATTGTCAGCACCCACGTGGGTTGTGCCCAAGATTTAATTCATCACAAACACAATGGGCTTGTATTTACGGCTGGTAATATATCAGCTTTAGTCAGTAGCCTGCAAGAAGCATTTTCTGATCGCCAGCGTTTGTGTCGTTGGGGAGAAGAAAGCCAAAAAATTGTGTCTCAATACAGCTATACTCATGCAAGCAAGGGTTTGAAACAGGCGCTTGATTATGTATGTCGCCCCAAGCAAGGGGGAGTTACAGCTAAATAAATAAAAACCTTATCTAAAAAGTTTCCTACCCTGAATTTGCTGATAGTTAATAACAAAAAGTGAATAAGAAAAACTTTAGTAAACATAACCAACACTATCATCTCTGGTTTCCTGGTCTATTCAACTCAACAGGTGGAATTGAATGTTACTCTTCTTTGTGTTTAAAAGCATTTGAAAGTCTCTACCCCGATTGTGCTTACGATGTTGTAATTAAGCACGATACAGATGTGCCATCCAAGTCACCCAATTTGTGTTTTCATAGAACCGGTAATTGGCCTTTATCCCTACGTACTCCAATACTTGCAGCGCAAATGATTGGTCTTGGTCTTTGGCAACGACCAAAACTCATCTTTTCTACTCATCTCAACTTTAGTGTGATAGCGTACCTATTAAAACGATTAATTGGCATTCCCTACTGGGTTGCAGCGCATGGAATAGAAGCCTGGGACATCCAAAATCCTACCCTTAAAAAAGCCCTCAAGAATGCTGACTTAATTCTAGCCGTTAGTAATTACACTCGCGATCGCCTACTCAAAGAACAAAATCTCCAGCCAGATCGAGTTGTCGTCCTGCCTAATACTTTCACTCCTAATCGCTTTAGGATTGCACCCAAACCAGATTATCTCCTCCAACGATATGGCTTAAATGCACAACAACCAATTATTCTTACTGTGGCTCGGCTTTCTCAATCAGAGCAATACAAAGGCTATAATAAAATCCTTAGCGTCTTACCCCAAATTCGTCAAGCTATCCCAAATGTACACTATGTTATAGTCGGAAAGGGAACTGACCGACCAGCAGTTGAACAGTTAATTGCCGAGTCTCAACTTCAAGATTGTGTAACCTTAACTGGCTACGTTCCTGATGAAGAACTGGGAGATTATTATAATCTTTGCGATCTGTTTGCCATGCCAAGTAGAGGTGAAGGGTTTGGTATTGTTTACCTAGAAGCACTGGCGTGTGGTAAACCTACTTTGGCAGGGAATAAAGATGGAAGTGTTGATGCTCTATGTCAAGGAGAATTAGGCGCACTGATTGACCCTGATGATGTCGAGGCGATCGCTGAAGCTATAATTCAAATCCTACAAGGTAAATATCCTAATCCTCTAATATATCAACCCGAAGAATTAAGAAAGCGGGTAATTGATAAATTTGGTTTTGAATGCTTTCAAAAACGCCTTAATTATTACTTAGAAAAGCAGTTTTCCCAGACTTGATATTGTGTCTTTGCTGTTGAATGGAATGAATTTTGCATAAAAGTAAGTAAATAATGGTAATTTAAGGTGAGCTTCCAAAGAACAGCATTCGTTATACCTTAAGGAAAACAATCAAGTTTCCTAAAAGTTTTAAGATTCAAAAACTTCTTTCCAGACGTTGCTTTTCTAAGAAACTTACGCGAACTCATAAGTACCTCTCTCGTACAAAAAGTAGCTAGCGTCAAGAAAGATTGTAGATTCTTTAGCGCTAAATTAAGCTAATCTACTATTAATTTTCATATTTATATTTTCTGTATTTCTTAAGAGGTCTTAAATGTGTGGTATTGCTGGAATTTTAACTAAAACGGAAATCAATCAGGATCTGGAAAATTTGGTGCTAAAGATGCAAAATGCTATTAAGCACCGTGGACCAGATGATTTAGGTACTTATATATCAGAGGATCGACGAGTAGCCCTTGCTCATACTCGTCTGTCAATTTTGGATCTCAGCCCTGCTGGACATCAGCCAATGTCTACACCTGATGGTCGGTACTGGATTACTTTCAATGGTGAAATTTATAACTTTTCACAACTGCGACAAAATCTCATTTCTCAAGGAGAGCAGTTCCAGTCCCAAACAGATACTGAAGTTATCCTCAAGCTCTATCAAAGAATGGGTTCTAATTGTTTAGAACATTTAAGAGGTATGTTTGCTTTTGCTATTTGGGATGACTGGGAAAAAACCTGCTTTATGGCTCGCGATCCTTTAGGAATCAAGCCATTATACTATTGGTCATCTGGTTCTACTTTAGTCTTTGCTTCAGAGCTTAAAGCTATCCTTGCATCTCGTTTACCTGCCCTTAACTTGAGTCCAGAAGGATTATATGGCTATCTGGTATATGGTTCAGTTCCAGAACCATATACCCTGATTGCAGATATTCATTGTTTAGCAGCTGGTCATTGGTTGTATTGGCAAGGCGATCGTGTCACCAAACAACAGTATTGGCAAATTAACTTTACTCCACAAGCAATTTCACCAATAGAAGCCCAAGAAAAAGTTCGTAATGCTTTAGTTGATACAATCGAACATCACTTGGTAAGTGACGTGCCTGTTGGCATTTTCCTTAGTGGTGGAATTGACTCTACAGCTATTCTAGCTCTAGCTACAAAGGTGCAGAATAAACAGATATCTACATACTCTATAGCTTTTGAAGAAACCCAATGGAATGAAGGCGAAGTTGCAAAAAAAGTTGCCAATTTATTTGGAGCAAAACACACAGAATATAAAGTTACGGCCTCTATTGCCAAACAGTTCTTTCCTGAATTCCTACAAGCTATTGATCAGCCCAGTATTGATGGATTTAATACTTTTTTTGTATCACAGATTGCCCACGAAGACGGCATGAAAGTAGTCCTATCTGGGCTAGGTGGAGACGAAATTTTTGGTGGATATAAATCATTTGAAAAAATTCCCCAAATGCTAGCATGGGGTAAAACATTGCAAACAATTCCTGTTCTAGGGAAGAATATAGGTAAAGGATTATCGCGTTGGGGAAAATCACCAAAGCTTAAACGCCTGGGTGATTTTTTGGAACAGGCTCCAAGTTCTGCATCTGCCTATTCTACTTTCAGAGGAATTTTCTCTCATAAAGAAGCATGTGCAATTATGCAGCAGTATATTCCTCATCAACCTTTAACTACTTATATGTTTCCATCAGCCGATACTCATAAAGCAGATTTGACAATAGAAGATGAAGTAAGTTTGTTAGAAATAAGCTGCTATATGCGTAATCAACTTTTAAGGGATAGCGATGTGATGAGCATGAACTGGGGATTAGAATTACGGGTTCCCCTAGTTGATCGTAATCTATTTGAGGCAGTAGCTTCTATTCCTAGTAATATGCGTTTAGCAATTGGTAAAAAACTATTAATTCAATCAGTTCCTGAATTGCCAGAATGGGTTGTTAACCGTCCCAAAAAAGGATTTTATGTTCCCGTTGATAAGTGGATTTCTGGGGATTTACAAAATCATTTTAATAATGTAAAGGTTCCCGATAATATTTCTCTTACTCATTGGTATCGGCACTGGAGTTTGATGATGTTACAACATTGGCTAGAGCGAACTTATGCCTAAAAAATTGTTCAATTTTAAAGGTAACTTGTGAGGACTGCCAAAAAAAGTTAGATTAATAATTAAAAACCTCACAATTTTGGATAAAAATGAAAATTCTTCATATTATTCCTTCAATAGCATCAGTAAGAGGTGGCCCAAGTCAAGCAGTAATAGAGGTAGTTAAAGCATTAAGAGATGAAAATATTGAAGCAGAAATTGTTACTACTAATGATAATGGTAATGATTTGCTTGATGTACCCCTTGGTAGGCGTATTGAGTACAATCAAGTACCAGTAAATTTCTTTAAGCGCTTTTCTCCTAAAGTTGGCTCTATCAGAGAATTTGCCTTTTCTAGAGAGCTAACTATATGGTTGTGGCAAAATGTTTCTAAGTATGACTTACTACACGTCCACGCTATTTTTTCCTATCCTTCTACAGTAGCAATGGCGATCGCTCGTTTCCAAAGAGTTCCTTACATCGTTCGCCCTTTAGGACAGCTATGTGAATGGTCTTTACAACAAAGCTCTCGCAAAAAGCAAATTTATCTCCAACTCATAGAAAAAGCCAATCTCAATTATAGTAAATCCATACATTTTACCTCAAATCAAGAACAACAAGAAGCTTCGCAATTAAATCTAAGTTCCCCAAGTTTTATTTTACCGCACGGTGTTGATATTCCTAATATTAACCCTAACGCGCATCAGCATTTGCGGCAATACTTAAACTTACCAGACGATGAACCAATTATTTTATTTTTATCTCGCCTGCATCACAAAAAAGGTTTAGAATACTTGATTCCAGCTTTAGGAAAATTATCTGATTATCGCTTTACATTTGTGTTAGCAGGTAGTGGTTCACAAGAATATGAAAGTGAAATTAAATCACTTCTCTTATCCAATGGCATTAAAAACCGCACCCATATCGCAGGATTTGTTAACGGAGAAATCAAAGATTTAATAATGCAAGGCTCAGACTTATTTGCTCTAACTTCCTACTCTGAAAACTTTGGGGTAGCAGCTTTAGAAGCTTTAGCTGTCGGTCTTCCAGTCCTACTTACTCCTGGCATTGCTTTAGCTGATCTGGTTGCACAGCAACATCTTGGCTATGTTACAGAACTACAGGTAACTGCGATCGCTGCATCTATACAGCAGGCTCTAGATCATCCTCATGAAGCAAAGGAAATGGGCGATCGCGCCCGTAAATTTATATTAGAAAATTATACTTGGGATCGTATCGCATCAAAACAAATCTCAGTTTATACTGAGATCATTGAAAGTCAGGCTGTTTCTACTGTCGGTTAAGGTAATGATAAATAATAGGTGATTAAAAATATGCATTTAAAGAGTAGTAACCAATATGAATACCAATACCAATCTCCCAATCAATTACACAATCATCTTTATCTCATAAAACCTCTGATGGAGATGATATCGGAATATTACAAACATTAAATTTAAGTTTGCAGGTAGATTTCCTTTTCTTTAGAAGTCTATGCTTTGTTCTAGTACTTTACTCGGTGATTGATCTGATTCGGAGAGATTTACTTTTGATATGCTAAAGCTGATTACTCCTCTTATTCTCACCTATAATGAGGACCCAAATATTGAACGCACACTCCAGCAACTCACTTGGGCAGAGAAAATTATAGTTATTGATAGCTATAGTAGTGATAAAACTCTAGAAATTCTTAACTCCTATCCACAAGTTCATGTATTCCAACAGGAATTTGAGACTCATGCTAGGCAATGGAATTATGGTTTAGAGCAAGTTCAGTCGCCGTGGGTGCTTTCTCTAGATGCAGACTATATAGTAACTAATGAGTTAATTTCTGAAATTGCTGCTCTACCGATTGATGGAAAGATTGATGGCTATTTTGCCAGATTCCAGTATTGTGTGTTTGGTAAACCAATGCGTAATTGTATACTTCCACCTCGTCAAGTGCTTTTTCGTAAAAGCAAGGCTAAGTACATCGATGATGGACACACACAACTTTTGCAGATGTTTGGTAACTCCACAACACTTTCTGCCTATATTCACCACGATGATCGCAAACCACTAAAGCGTTGGTTATGGGCACAGGAGCGTTATATGGTATTGGAAGTAAAAAAATTACTAGAGGCTCCTACTAGTGAACTTAGTTTAGGCGATCGCATCCGCAAACAAAAAATTATTGCACCTTTTATAATTTTATTTTATTGCTTGATTATAAAAGGCGGTATTCTAGATGGTTGGCATGGTTGGTACTATGCTTTTCAGCGTGTTCTGGCAGAAATACTCTTGAGCATTCGACTTATAGAAGCTGAGAAATTTAAAACTTAATTAGTCAGTAGTTATTAAGAATTTATTTTAAATATTATAAATATTTACAATACTTCGATACACTCAGTAACCATCAATTAGGAGATTCAGACCTGAATGGCACTAAGAAAACCTGAAACCTTTGTCTGAGGGAGGTGTATAGGGTGTGGGAAGATGGGGAAGATGGGGAAGAAATCTGGCTCCCCACACTCCCCACACTCAAAAGCCAGTTAAATCAAGGGTTTGCGCTTATCTTAGTGCCATTCGATTCAGACCTACAGCTACAAAGGTTGACCACTAAATCTACTATTTGGTGGGATCTTAAAACCATCTATTCAGCGCTCGACTGAGCCTTGTCGAAATGTCACACCGAAGTCAAATTCCGCTAGTCGTATAGAATTCATGTTGAATTCTAGCTCCTGAATGCTATTTCGATAAATTTAACCACCGTATGCGCCTAAATCAATATACTGTTAACGACTATACTCCAGGAGCACCATACTGGAAGCAACTTCTTTGGTATTTTATTGGATCGCCCTTAGTTGAAAGTTATTGGCTACCATTTTCAGCTTTTAAGATTTGGGTACTCCGCAGTTTTGGGGCTACAGTCGGTCAAGGTGTCCGCATTAAACCTGGAGTGCGGGTAAAATTTCCCTGGCGGTTAGACATTGGTGATTTTGTTTGGGTTGGGGAAAATGTATGGATAGATAACCTCGCTAGTGTCAGCATTGAAAGCCATGTTTGCCTATCTCAAATGGTCTATCTCTGCACCGGGAATCATGACTGGAATCATCCCAATTTTAAATTAATTGTTGCCCCAATCAATATTCAAGAGGGTAGTTGGATTGCTGCCAAGTCTGTAATTGGGCCAGGAGTCACTGTTGGTCGAGGAGCAGTACTAACATTAGGTAGCGTTGCTGGAAAATCACTACAGTCGATGACCATTTATGCAGGTAATCCGGCTCAACCCATCAAGCAACGAAAGCTTTGATAAGACATATCTGAAAACAGGCAAAGCCTCTGTGCAAAAAGCTTCAAGCAGGCGATCGTAGATTGCAATTTTAACGTAAATTTAAACTGATAATAGTACTTTAAGGTATTTTTCGTTGTAAATAGGTCAGAATCTAAGCTTATAAATAATCAGACAAAATTACAAAATTAATTATATATGGTTCTCGAACGGTTTGATCCCTGATATACTCTCTGCGTAGTAACGAAAGAAGGATGCCTAGCCTAGATTAATGGAAAAGTGATAGTCATCACATTTTGAAGTCATCACATTTTCAAAATTTTTTCACCCCAATAAATACTGGAGTTGTTAGTTCAATCTCTAATCTATTATCTCTGGCATATTTCAAGAGTCATTAGTAGATGTAGTAACTGGCAGCCTGTTGACTGCGGCTAGTTTGTTTATGTTTTGTTTTGATTCAGCAACGCCGTTTAATTTCAGAGGATAAATGATGTGAACCCTAAATTAAGCAGATTTTTTCTGCACACTGCTATTACGTTACTGTTACTACTGAGTTTATCCGGCATTAGTCATGTATTAAATATTCCGGTTTTGGAGCCACTGAAGGTTGTAGCGGCTACCAGCACATTGACTATTCCGTCGAGCGCATCGGCACCTTGGCCTGTATTTAAGCGTGTAGATGCTCTCAACTCATCGTTTCGTTCTGGACTAAACACAGCCTGGGGAGACTATTGGGAGCGTAGCGAAAATCCTTTTGATCTTGTGTATACAGAGCAAACCCAGGAACTAACCAACACCGCCAATGGTAACTATGGAGTATACAACAACCTTGACTTAGGTAGTGGTGTAGAGGCATTGATGCTGCGTATCGCTTTGCCTTCTGGGACAAACAGCATTGAAGTGCGCTTAGGTTCAGTTAGCGGTACTGTGGTGGGGAGCTGTACCATCAACAGCACTGGTTCTCTGTCAAACTATCGTACAGTTCCGTGTCCTTTGAATAAGAGCCTTGCAAAAGGAAAACAAAACCTTGTCATTAGGTTTACAGGCTCTAACCGTTCTATGCGCTTTAATTGGTTTGCTTTCTGGGCAAAGGATACAGAGCAAAAAATTGACGAGATACAAAAAATCCAATCCAACAATGTAAACCAAGGTTCGCCTGTTATTTCTATTTCTGGCAGACCAATACGAACACAAAACCTACTACCAACCAGTTCCCAGATTCTCGCCAAATCCTATGGGCTGTGGTCTCCTGGCAAAACATGGGAATGCCCCAAGTGGATGCACGATACTTATCTTACCAACGGCGAGGATGGCAAAGTCTACCCCACATGGCATCCACCTGTAGATTTCAACCCTGAAACAAATACGTATTGTACCTACGG
>NZ_JACKZS010000132.1 GCF_014222285.1 Nostoc sp. UCD121 | reverse complement strand
CCCAATCCCCAGCGCTCACTGAGCTTTGTCAAAGTGTTCCCAGTCCCCGGCTTTATAAAACGGGTGATTTAGCCCGCTATTTAACAGATGGCAATATTGAATTTTTAGGTCGCATTGACAATCAAGTAAAGATTCGCGGCTTCCGCATTGAGTTGTCAGAGATTGAAGCGGTGTTGAATCAATATCCAGCAGTGAGAGAAACTGTTGTCATTGTGGGTGAGGACGTACCTGATGATCAGTACTTGGTAGCTTATATTGTTCCAAACCAGGAACAGATACCGATGCAAGAGGTGCAAAGCTTTGCATCTTTACTTTGCCAATTCCTCAAAGAAAAGTTACCAGAATACATGATGCCAAGAGCTTATGTGATCCTGGAATCTCTACCTCTAACACCTAATGGCAAAGTGGATCGCCGTGCTTTACCCATGCCTGATACAATTTCTTTCAATAATCAAGATTATGTAGCACCGCGATCGCAGGTTGAAGAGTTACTTGCCCAAATTTGGGCTAAAGTCTTGGGAAAAGAGCAAGTAGGCATCCATGACAATTTCTTTGAATTGGGCGGTCATTCTCTCCTAGCGACTCAGCTAACTTCCCGTATCCGTGACACCTTCCAAATAGATTTGCCTGTACGCAATTTGTTTGAGGCACCAACTGTTGAACAACTTGCTAGATGTATTGACACAATGTTTTGGACAGCAAAAGGTTTATATAAAGGTGGAGCTACGAGTCAAGAGCGAGAAGACATAGAATTTTAAAGAGAAACGCTTGAGTTTGACCAGTCAACGCAAAATGTGATGATTGCTTCGGCAAACTGTTGGTTTTGTTCCATCAATGCCATGTATTCACCTGGTTTTAGCTTTATACCATAGTTATAATCACCGAAGTTTCATTCCCAGGAATGATTTATATAGTCTTAGAAGTGTGATAAAAATGCTGGGTTAGGTAATAAGCAGTGCAGCTTGACATAAGCAGTATTCTTACAGCATAGCTGCCTGCTAACTTCTAATCAATAACAATATTTGCGAAGGGGTTTAATTTTGAATACGGTTGAGTTTTTAACTTATCTTCGCAGCTTAGATATTCAAGTTTTTATTGATGGTGAAAAGTTTCGTGCTAATGCCCCTGATGGAATTTTTACACCAGAACTGCGTGCAGAAATTCAAGGGCGTAAAGCAGAAATTATTGAATTTTTAGCCGCATCTAATCGTACTAATAACCACAGTTTTAAACCTATTGTACCTATTTCGCGATCAGGAAATCTTCCCCTCTCCTTTGCTCAACAACGGCTGTGGTTTCTTGACCAATTAATCCCTAATAATCCTTTCTATAACATTCCACTAGCACTACATTTAACAGGTTCGCTCAAATTAGCCGCGCTAGAGCAAACTTTTAATGAAATCGTGCAACGACATGAAGCTTTACGCACCACTATTGTCGTACAGACAGGGCAACCAGTTCAGGTAATTAATTCTACCCTAACAATACCTTTACCAATAATAGATTTACGGCAGCTGCCACAAGCCGAACGAGAAATACAAGCACGACGACTCACTACACAAGAAGCTCAACGTCCTTTCAATTTATCAACTGATTCGTTGCTGCAAGTAAAACTGCTGTGGTTGGATGAGACAGAATACATCCTGTTGCTGACTATGCACCACATTGTCTCCGATGGTTGGTCTATTGGGGTGCTGATTCAAGAGATAGCAGCACTCTACACAGCCTTTGCCAGCAATCAGCCTTCTCCTCTACCGAAACTTACAATCCAATATGCAGACTTTGCATACTGGCAACGCCAATGGTTGCAAGGGGAAGTATTAAAAAAGCAACTGATTTACTGGCAGAACCAATTAGACGGCATTTCTATGCTAAATCTGCCAACCGACAGACCAAGACTAGGTGTGCAAACTTATCAGGGTGCAAGACAACCTCTGCAATTATCAAAAAGTTTGAGCAAAGCACTTTTAGCTCTCGGACAAGAAGAAGGGGTAACTTTATTCATAACCCTACTAGCAGCATTCCAAGCTTTACTTTCCCGCTACACCCAACAAGAAGATATTGCTATTGGTTCACCTATTGCCAATCGCAACCATAGTGAAATTGAGGGATTAATTGGTTTTTTTGTCAATAGCTTAGTACTGCGTACCGATCTATCAGGAAACCCAACTTTTCAGGAACTATTGAGTCGAGTTAAAGAGGTAGCTTTAGGAGCATACAGCCATCAAGATTTACCTTTTGAAAAACTTGTAGAAGAACTACATCCAGAGCGTAATTTGAATCAAAATCCCCTATTTCAAGTTGTTTTTGCGCTCCAGAATGCGCCAATGACAGCCTTAAAGTTACCTAATTTAACTTTAAATCCGCTACCATTTGAAACGAAAACAACGCGCTTTGATTTGGAGTTCCACTTGTGGGAGCCAAATACTCAAAATGGGTTATGGGCAGATAGCTCAGAAGGAATTAGTGGTTTTGTAATTTATAACACTGATTTATTCGATGACGTTACTATCACCAGGATGTTAGGACACTTCCAAATATTACTGGAGGGTATAGTTGCAAATCCAGAAGAGAGAATTGCACATTTACCACTTTTAAAGGTATGTGAGTTACATCAATTGTTAGTTGAATGGAACAATACCCAGGCAATTTATCCTCAAGATAAGTGTATTCATCAGTTAATTGAGAGCGTAGCAGAGCAGAATGGTGAGGCAACTGCACTAGTATTTGACGATAAGCAACTTAGCTATAAAGAGTTAAATATATGCGGTAATAAAGTTGCACATTATCTAAAAAAATTAGGAGTTAAAAGCGAAGTTTTAGTAGGACTCTGTGTAGAACGCTCTTTTGATATGGTAATCGGGATGTTGGGCATACTGAAAGCAGGTGGAGCTTATGTTCCTTTAGATCCAAGCTATCCATCTGAACGTTTAAACTTTATGCTTGAAGATGCTCAAGTCTCAATTTTATTAACTCATGAGCGATGGTTTGAACGCCTGAAAAACTATAATTTGCAAATAACCTGTTTAGATAAAGATTGGGAGATTATTTATCAAGAGGTTGAAGATAACCTTACTAGTAAAGTTACAGTAGATAATCTCGCTTATGTCATTTATACCTCTGGCTCAACTGGAAAACCTAAAGGGGTTAAAATTGAACATAGAGGATTGTTAAATTTAGTATTTTGGCATCAAAAAGCGTTTGCAGTTTCACCTCTTGACCGAGCAACGCAGATTTCTGGAGTTGCCTTTGACGCTTGCGGTTGGGAAATTTGGCCTTATCTTAGTACTAGGGCAAGCATTTATTTTGTAGATGATGAAACCAAGCGATCGCCTGACCATCTCCGAGATTGGCTAGTATCAAAAGCAATAACAATTTCTTTCATCCCAACACCTTTAGCAGAGAAAGTTCTATTATTAGATTTTCCTCAGAACGCAGCTTTACGAATATTGCTCACAGGTGGAGACAAACTAAATCAATATCCTTTAGCTGACTATTCTTTTCAAGTATTTAATAATTATGGACCAACTGAGAACACAGTTGTTACAACTTCGGGATATGTTTCTGTTAAAAATAAAGGTAATTTAGCACCTGTAATTGGTTGTGCGATCGCCAATACAAAACTTTATATATTAGATCAACATTTACAACCAGTACCTATTGGCGTTCCGGGAGAGTTGTACATAAGTGGTGATGGGTTAGCACGAGGTTATTTAAACCATCCTGACTTAACTGCTGAATTCTTCATTTATCATTCTTTTACTAATAAGCTAAAAGTACGACTTTATAAAACAGGTGATTTAGTTCGCTATCGAGTAGATGGTAACATTGAATTTTTAGGTCGCCTCGACGATCAGATAAAAATTCGTGGCTATCGTATTGAGTTGGGAGAAATTGAAGCGGTACTGAATCAGCATCCAGCAGTGCAGCAAACTGTAGTAATAACTCGTGAGGATGAACAGGAAAAGCGCCTAGTAGCTTATGTAGTACCAAAAACTGAATACAGTAACAAACAGGATAATTTGCAATTAATGCAATTGCAGAATGAGCAGATTTTGCAATGGCAGATGTTGTATAACGAAACTTATAATCAATCTACTGATTCAGATCCTACATTCAATTTTGTCGGCTGGAATAGTAGTTACACAAATCAGCCTATTCCAGTAGAGCAGATGCGTGAGTGGGTGGATAACCAAGTTGAGCAGATTTTGGCTTTGCAACCCAAACGAGTGTTAGAAATTGGTTGTGGAACAGGTTTGATTCTGTTTAGAATTGCACCTCACTGCACTAAATATTGGGGAACAGACTTTTCCTCAGTTTCACTTAACTGCATTCAGCAACAGCTACAAAAACAAGAAATGCCGCAGGTAACACTGTATCAGCAAATGGCTACTGACTTCGAGAAAGTAGAAACAGCAGCTTTTGATGCAGTAATTCTGAACTCGGTTGTACAATATTTTCCTACTATTGATTATCTGATTAGTGTATTAGAAGGTGCTGTAGAGGCAACTGCTCCAGGTGGCTTTATCTTCATAGGGGATGTACGTAGTTTGCCACTTTTGCAAGCTTTCCATGCGTCAGTCCAACTGTATCAAGGTGAACCTTCCCTTACCTGTTTCGAGTTGCAGCAACGGGTACAAACACAAATATTTCAAGAAACAGAGTTAGTTATTGACCCAGCTTTTTTTAGTGCTATCAAGCAACACTTTCCGCAGATTAATCATGTGCAAATTCAACTGATGCGTGGAAAAGATCATAATGAGCTAACTCAGTTTCGTTATAATGTAGTACTTTATATTAGTACCGAAATTGTTAGTAATACTGAAGATTATTCAGTGCTGAACTGGTCTGAAGATAATCTCACAGTCTCAGCAGTGCGTCAGTTATTAATTGAGAATCAACCAAAAATATTAAACATTATCAATGTATCTAACGCACGGCTAATATCAGCAATTAAAACAGCAGAATGGCTAACAGACGTAGAAGGTTTTAAAACTGTGGGTCAAATACGTAAAGCTTTGCAAGAACTAGAAAATTTCGGAGTAGATCCAGAAGATTTCTATGCGCTGAACGTACCTTATAGGGTTGATATTACCTGGTCACATTCAAGTACTGAAGGATATTATGATGTAGTTTTTGTACGGCAAGATGAAGTAGGTAAAAGAACTATTTTTCCTCATACCACAACTCTCTCTCGTCCCTGGCAATCTTACGCCAATAATCCTCTACAAACCAAAGCAGCGCGTAAGTTGGTGCCGCAGTTGCACACTTACATAGCACAAAAACTGCCTGAGTATATGATACCATCAGGTTTTGTAGTATTAGAGTCTTTACCTCTAACAGCTAATGGTAAAGTCAATCGCCGCGCCCTAAGAGCATTCCATGATGGAATCAAGTCCCAATTGCCTGAAAATTACATTGCACCTCGAACTCCTGTTGAACAAGTGCTGGTAAAAATTTTTGTTGAGGTTTTAGGACTTAAGAGCGTAGGAATTTATGATAATTTCTTTCAATTAGGGGGTCATTCATTACTAGCAACTCAGCTTGTCTCTAGAGTGCGCGACACCTTACATGTGGAGTTACCTTTACGTAGCATATTTGAGGCATCGACAATTGCAGAATTATCTAAGGTAGTGGAAAGCTTTAAAGAAAGCAATGCTCAAAGTCTTGCCCCAGTTTTAGTACCACTATCGCGTGAAAGTCGGCGGATTAAGTTATCTTCCTTAAACGAAGAGAGGTAAAACTTAAAAAAAAGATTCAGGACCTAGATTGAATTTTTACATTAAGAATCAATTTTGCTTTTGCTGCTTCCACACAAGGTTGTACTCCCTCTCAACAGCCGCCAGCAGCAAAGCCTGCAAGGATGACAGATACGGTTTAGCAAAATCCTCAACCCCTACAACTGCAAAATACTTGAAACCCTTGATTTATCGTTACAATAGTATTAGTCGTTAATAACCCCCAGAGGGTTAGTCTGAGCGCTATTGAGCTTACTCGTCGTCAGGGGATTCCTTATTTTCTTCGTCATCCTTGTCAAAATTTGTATTGCGGAGGGGGACTTATGGGTGAATCTAAACGCCGAAAGGCAATATTAGGCAATCACTATGGTTTGCCTAATATTTTCAATGAAGTCCAATCAATGTGGACGCAGATTAATTTCTCGCTCAAGCGAGTCAAAGATTCTGATAGTCGATGTTTACTTGTTCAATGTTCTAACAACGACCGAGGATTCCATCAAGACACTATTGCCCAAATTCAAAAAGAAATAGAAAATTGGAAATGTGATTTGGATATTCCTATCTTGATCCAAGTTCTCCCAAGGGGAGTTCAAAATTCAGGAACTAAACTTTTTGATGGGTTCGTTACCCTTTGGTGTAATTGTCCAGAATTTGAATTGTGGCGAGAAATATTTGAAAGTGAACGAGTTTAGTAAACTTTGTTGCATTAAATTATTGTTTCCTCGCTACACAATCATTTCTGTTGCCTCCACTCGATTTTGTACTCCCGTTCCATAGCCGCCAGCAGCTTTGCCTGCAACGAAGATAAATAAGGTTTAGCTTGTTTCCCCAACCCCTGCAACAGCCAATCCACAGCTTCGTCACGCCTGGCCACTTGATGCAACTGCTGTAACCTCACACATAGCTGCTGCATGAATTGGCAATCTTCGTCAAGCAATTCCAGTGATTTCAGGTGTTCGATTTTTACCGTGTAGTCACCGTCCCATGTCTGGACTGTACAACTGTATTCTCCAACATGGCTGACTACGCCCCAATAACCCGCTTTACCTCTCAAGTCTGGGTTATCCTTTGGCAAAAGAATGCATATTTCACCAATATGGTAAGGATTGGGTACTTTCGTGCTTTCGCGTATCCTATCCACTACATCTTTCACTATGCGACCGGATGGAATTTTATTGCCAGCTTGCTCTACTGCCTGCTGCCATACATCCGCTTGCACAGCCGGTTCCAACTCGGCTTTCGCCAAAAACCGCAATTGTCGTTCGTTGGTCGGCATTGGAATTTGCCGACCAATGGTCGGCAAAAACTTTTGAAGGTTCTCATAAACGACAGTAGCCGAAATCTTCAAGTAAGCCGCGTCACGACTATAATTGAAGCGATCGCGGCAATACTCCTCAAAACTACGGTGCGTGGAACGGTACAGCCGTCTGTCCCGCAACTCCATCAGCGCCTGACCTGCTGACAAAAATGCCCTTTCTACCTGACGTTCCAATTGCAAGCGTAAGCTTTGTTCTTCTTCGGTCAACTCTCTTATTTCAACAGCTGTCACCGTAATCGTTGCTGAGGCTGGGTTGTATTGTTCAGAAGTATTTTCGGGAGCAGAATCGGTTGCTGGCTTTGGTTCCCCAGATACCCCAGGGATAACTTTCTTGCGTCTAGATGGTGGTTTGTTCATTGCCCCACCTCTAGGCTGACAGCAGTCAAACAAATATTGAATTGTGTCATCATGGAAATATAGAGTTTTTATTTATGCCCCCATCCTTTAAATAGGTTGGGGTTTTTCATTAATCTTAACCATACAATTGTTAGCTTCGACAACTACCCAATCACTATGAGTACCTTATATATGTAATTGTGAAAGTTCCTGGTTTTACCGCTTGGCTTATCGACGGGCAGCAGCGGTATACAGAACTTAAAAGATTTAGCTAAAGCTTCTAGCTACAAGGGGGATATGAACTTTCGTTACATTCAAAGCGAATAAAGAGCGTATTTGCTTTTTTAAGCCCAAAGCAGAGTATTTGAAGGTTAAAGATTAGTCCTGATCACAGATGCCAGTCATCAGCTTTAGCTATTTATCAAAATTTTCTGAAATACTAAACATTTAATATCAAGCTAATAAATGTTTGTATCTTAAGTTCAGGGTAAAAATCATGATTTTCACTTGTGAAGGTGATGCGAAATCAGCAATTCTTACAAAAGAAAGTTTTGTTGCAGAAAAATTACTTTTGTCAGTTACTAGTAACGCTGTCAATAATACAAGCAACTGCTTTCAATGAAGAACGATTGTCTATTGTGTTTCTTGTGTTCCCGATTTAGCTGAGTTTCCATAATTTCTATGAGTTACAAAAAATATGTTGCTGGCATTCCAAGTATTGCCAAACTAAAGTACCAATATTACTTACAAATTTGTAGTGCATTAAAGCTAATTGTAAACTAAAGTAAAGTCATGATTTATAAGGGTTTCAGTAATTTGAGTCAATTAAGTGTTTATTCTCTCAAAGTCCTACCCAGCAATAAATTGGATATCCTTAAAATTTTCTTTACGAATCAGCTCTTAGCTTACAAGCAAAGGAAGTATCTACGATCGCAATCTATAGACTATAGATACTCGATACTACTAACTTCAACACCTATACTAAGGTGATTTCCAGAATAAAAATTACCACACAAGATCATTTCATCGTAGAGGAGAACGGCTGTTCGCCCTGCTCATCGGTAAAATTATTTTGAGAAATCACCTAACGCTTGAATACTTAACCAGCGCCATGCAGACTTAGTTGATTGACTGGTTGTAGTTAAAAAATACCACTGATGAGTAATAATTACTATTGATAGTAACTTTCAAGCATAAAAGAAGAATATAGATATGGTAGAAGATAATGCAGCGAGATTTGCTTTAAAAACTGAGCTTTTATTACGTATAGAGAAATTAGGACTACAGCAAAGCCTATTTCCAAGCTCTGACGAACTTATCGATCAACTTGTACAACAGTTGGAGGACATAAGTCCTATTCTGCAACCACTTCAACCTAACGATCTTCCTTCTCTATTAGGTAACTGGCAATTAGTGTATGCATCTGCTGGGACAGTTGTCACACGCCAGATTGCATCAATTCCAGATTTTCTAGGTGGAATCAAAATTAAACGTGTGTGGCAAAGATTGGCTAGTGTCAATAATATCAGAAAAATCTCAGCCTCTAATAGCGCCCAGGTTGAATTACCTATTTTAGGTGAGTGGCAGTTACAAGCTAATGGGCATTGGAAATGGGATACAGATGAGAAAACTGCCACAGTGTCCTTTAACTCATTTTCCATACAAGCAACAAAACCTTTTGGACTATCTAATTGGAGTTTTCCTGAGTTGAAAATACCAGTATTAGAATTTCTACAAAGAGAGGCTCTGTGGATAACCTCTTACTTAGATCAAGAAATTAGGGTAGGACGAGGTGTAACAGGTAATTTATTTGTCTTTCGTCGTGATATAACGTCTTAAAGTTAAGTTCTCACAGAAAAATTATGCTCCCTGGAGTTAATTCCAAGCGTCATTTAAAATTGAGATGAAAAAATCAAATATTTACTTTGCTTGTTGGCAATATTTAGCTTCCATATTTTATGTATTATTCTCTTCATCAGTTAGAGCGCAGATTGTTCCAGATAATACATTACCGATTAATTCTCTAGTTACTTCCCAGGATAAGACAATCAATATTAATGGAGGGACGCAAGTAGGAAACAACTTATTTCATAGCTTCGAGCAATTTTCCTTATCCACAGGTAGTACCGCCTACTTCAATAATACTTTGAATGTTCAAAACATTATTAGTCGAGTAACTGGTTTATCTGTCTCTAACATTGACGGTTTTTTGAAAGCTAACAGCAATGCTAATCTATTTTTAATTAATCCTAATGGGATTATTCTTGGCCCCAATGCTGTCCTAAATATCGGTGGCTCATTTTTAGCTACCACTGCTAACAGAATTAACTTTGCTGATGGTAGCCAATTCAGTGCAAAAGCTCCACAAAATCAACCCTTATTAACAGTGAGTTCACCTATTGGTTTAGGATTTGATGGTAATCCAGGCGTAATTCAAGCTCAAGGTACAGGACACAATCTGACTCTCAATAGCCCATTTTCACCATTTATTAGAACCATTAGCTCAAATGGCTTACGTGTCAAACCAGAAAAGACTTTGGCTTTAGTGGGTGGTGACGTAACTTTAGAGGGAGGAAAACTTGGGGCAAGTGAAGGGCGAATTGAGTTAGGTAGTGTTGATAAAGGAGTAGTACACATTAATCCAGCTTCTAATGGTTGGAATTTAAGTTATGAAGATGCCATTAGCTTCAAGAATATTCAACTATCTCAACAATCAATAGCAGATGTTAGTGGCTTTGGTAGTGGTTCTATTCAAGCACAAGCTGCTGAGGTGGAATTAGGAGGTGGCTCAATATTTTTAATTCAAAACCAAGGTAAGAATTTGTCAGGTGACATTATTGTAAACGCCTTTGAAGAACTGAGAATAATAGGAACTTCTCGGGACGGAGCAATTCCTACTAGCTTGGTTAATGAAACCTTAGTAGGAGATGGAGGAAAAATCGAAATTTTAACTAAAAATCTAATTCTTCAGGATGGAGCAGCAATAGCTGCTAAAACTTATGGTATAGGTAGGGGGGGCGATGTCTTTGTGAATGCTTCCGAATTTACTCAAGTTGCTAACGGTTCCTCTTCCATTGTTCAACTACCTAGTAATATCATTACTTCAACTTTTGGCTCTGGAAATAGTGGCAATCTTACGCTGTCTACAAAAAATTTGTCTTTACAAGATGATGGAGAAATCCTAACTTCAACTTTTGGCACTGGCAAAGGTGGTAACTTAACAGTTAATACTGCTGAATCTACTCAAGTAATTGGTTATTTATCAGGGACTTCACAGCTTTCTAGTACTATTCTTACTAGAGCTTCTGGTTCTGGTAATGCAGGCAATCTAGCCCTTTCAACAGGACTCTTAAGTATCAAAGATGGAGGTATTATTGGTTCTTTAACTCTTGGAAGTGGCTCTGGAGGAGATGTAACTGTAAATTCCAAAAACTCTATAGAACTTGTTGGAGTAGTACCAAATATCTTTACTCCAAGCTCTTTAGTTACTGCAACTTATAGCAGTGGTAATAGTGGGAAATTAATAGTTAATACAAAAAAGTTAACAGTTAGGGATAGCGCAATAATTAATACTTCTACCCGCTCAACTGGGAAAGCTGACAGCCTTACTATTAATGCTTCTGATTCTATAGATGTAATAGGTAGAGTCCCAGGCGCTGTCAATCCCAGTCTCATAAATTCATCTGTTATCGATTTCAATGAAAGTTTTCAAGAGCTATACCTGCTGCCTTCGATGCTAAGAGGAGATTCGGGAAATATCACAATTAATACTAATAAGTTAAATATTGCAGATGGCGCATTAATTAGTGTCAAAAATGATGGTTTTGGCAACGCTGGAACAATTAATATTAACGCTGATACAATCAATATTTCAAACAACAGCGGCATTACCGCGACCACTGCCGTTGGCGAAGGTGGTGATATTGAAATAACGTCTAAAATCATTCAACTACGCTCTGGCAATATTTCTGCAACTGCTGGAAAACAAGGCACCAAGGGCAACGGCGGGAACATCCGCATCGACACAGACATCGTGACAGCCTCGAACAACAGCGCCCTCACAGCGAACGCATTCCGTGGGCGGGGGGGTAACATTCGCATCAACACGAAAGGACTATTTATTTCGTCTGATACACAGGTTACAGCCAGTTCTGAACGAGGTATTAACGGCACAGTGGAGATCAATGTTCAAGATAGAAATCCAAGCCAAACCAAAGTGCAACCACAAGTGATCGCACAAACTCCAGAGGTAGTGTCAGTATGCCAGGGTCATTCTGGTCGAGTAAGGAGTACATTTGTGAATATTGGTGCTGGGGGAGTAGCAGCTAGTTCTGACAATCAGTTAGATAACAGTTCTACTTGGCAGAGAAATTCTAATCCTGTCCAGGCGATTGATAATTGGGAGCAATCAAAGCCATCAAAAACTGAAGAACCCATAGAAATTGTAGAAGCCCAGGGTTGGATATTAAATGCTGATGGAGATGTAGTCTTGACCGCACAAGCCGATCCACCAAGTCCCTACGCTGAGGTGTCTGCTTCTAGATGCCATAAGCTACCTTCTACGCCGCCAGTATCATCGATAACAGAAGCGGTAAGGTTAAAATGATTAGTTTTTGGGGTTTATTCAAGTACTTGTTGTTATGTATTCTAGGATTATGCATAGCTATAGGACAGCCGTCTTTGATTCTGGCTCGGGAAGTAAACAAACAAGCACAACAGCATCAAGCTGAAGTACTGAACCAGAGAGGGCAGAGACAACTGGATCTAGGTCAGGCAAGAGAAGCCTTAAAGTCTTGGCAGCAAGCTACAAAACTTTTTGAACAGATAAAAGATACTGAAGGAATCACCGGAACCTTAATTAATCAGAACGTCGCTCTACAAGCTTTAGGTTTACATCTTCGGGCCTGCAAGATAGTTGTCACAGCTTTGAAATTCGATGCTGAAATCTGTGCCACCTCGTCAGACCAGCCTGCTGATTCTACAAAAAGACTACTTGATGCAGAAATTGATAAATTGAACTCAATACCTGTACATCTACTAGGCTTACAAAATTTAGGAAATGTATTGCGACAATTAGGCAAGTTATCTGAATCAAAATTAGTTCTGAGAAAAACGTTATCAATTGCTCAACAGTTAGCTAATTTTGATAACAGTGCAATTTTGCTATCACTCAATAATACTGAAAAATCTATATACCAACAGGCACGGAATAAATATAGTTGGATAGAAGAACCAGTTTTCCAAAAGGAAACTGTTAATTTTATTCAAAAAAAGGCACTCGAATTACTCAGTGATTATCAGTCATTAATTAATACCCCAACTGCACCAATAGCAATCAGACTACAGGCGCAACTATACCGTTTAAGCTTACTATTAGACTTTGAAAAGTGGTTAATAGCAGAATCAAATACAGGCAATGGACAGTTAACTGCTATTGAAACTCAAATAAATCAACAGATTCAACCTTCAGTAGAGCTAATACTGAAAAATTCTTCGGCATTCTCTGATTTCCCTGCTAGCCAATCTATTTATACCAAGCTAAACTTTGCCAATAGTCTCAATCAAATTCCAGACGAGCGATTACATTCAGTAGCCGTCCAATATGCAGAATCAGCTTTGCAAACGGCTAAAAGCACTAATGAACAGAGGCTTATGTCTTATGCTTTCGGCACACTGGGTAAACTAGAAAAACAACGAGAGCGTTCGCTCCATTATCTTGGACAAGCTATGGCTTTGGCTCAATCAATTCAGGCATGGGATATTGCATACCAGTGGCAGCACGAATTGGGTTTACAGTACTACAAACAAGGAAAGTATGATAAAGCCGAGAAAGCTTACAGTGCTGCAATTAATAACCTGATGCGAGTTCGTGATAATCTCTTAGCAAGTAACGTAGACACACAGTTTTCCTTTTATGAGAAAGTAGAGCCTGTTTATCGTGAGTATATGCGATTACTGCTATCATCGCCTCACCCTAATTTAGAGTTAGTAATTCAGACGAATGAACAACTGCAAATAGCAGAACTAGAGAATTTTTTGAAATGCGGTAAACTGGATGTTGTAGCTTTGACTAAGCTTCAGGGCTTGCCTATCACAACCGCAATAATTCATATTATTGATTTAGGCAACAGCATAGAAGTAATTGCCCACTCCTCTAATCACCCTCTTGTTCGTAACTCTGTTGACGCTAAGTTAATCAGAAGCCATGTTAATAATATATTAGATACTGTGCAGTCTTCCAGATTTTCTTCTACTACTGACAAGGAAATTATTTTCTATTATCAAAAATTTTATGAACTACTGATTAAACCTATTCAGGCATATTTACCTTCATCAGGGACACTTGTATTTGCTATAGATAGATCATTTCAGAGTCTCCCAATGGATTTACTTTATAATGGAAAAAACTATTTAATAGAAGAATACAGTATTGTAGAAACTTTCGGATCTAAAATCCGGCCACCTAAATCTTTATCTCAAAATAAATTCACAGCTTTAATCGCTGGACTCAGCAAAGAAAGCCCCAGCTTCAATGACAAGAACGCTCCAAAAGGGTTGAAAGCGCTAGGGGAAGTGGCAGTAGAAGTAGCCCAAATTAAGAAAGAGACAGATTCCTCAACTGTACTGCTAAACGAAAACTTTACTAGTCTACAGTTCAAAAAAGAACTAACTAAAAATGATTTTCCAATTGTTCACATCAGTACTCATGGACAATTTAGTTCTAACTCTGATAAAACTGTATTTTTAGCTTATGACAAAGTAATAAACGTATTAGAATTTGATAGTTTACTAAAACAAAAGACTCAATTTAATGAAAATACAATCGAATTATTAGTTTTAAGTGCTTGTCAGACAGCTAAAGGTAATAGGCGTTCAAGCTTGGGAATGGCTGGAGTGGCAGTACAAGCAGGCGCACAGAGTGTAATCGCTAGCCTATGGCTGGTAGATGAGGATTCTACTGCCATACTCATGCAAGAATTCTACAAGGTTTTGAAAAATGGTTTGACTAAAGCAGAGGCACTGCGCCAGGCAAAATTAAGTTTATCATCCAATCCTAAATACGTTCATCCTTACTTTTGGTCAGGCTTTGTGCTAGTTGGCGGATGGTTATAAAGTTCTACTAATTTTAAACCTTCTTGTACACGAGCTAGTTCATCTAGGTTATTAGTATTTTTTGCCAGTTGTGCTGCTTTGCTATATTCACGAAGCGCCTCTTTTGGCAACCATGCCTCTAAATATCTATCTGCCAATAATCGGTAGATAGTAGGGTTTTGACTTCCTGCTCTTACTCTTGCTTTCAATGACTCAATCGTTTCATTTAAAAGATTTCTTGCCATAAACACAGCATCTAAATCCCATATTGCAGCTTCATCGGGAGGTAAGTTTAATTCAGTAATCTGCTTTACCCTTTCTGCGAAAGCATCTTGTTCTTCTCGTCTCAAAACACTAACTACTAACGTTTCAGAGGAATTAATGGGAGTATCGCCTACATTAGCAAGTACGGTAAATTTATAAGTATTAAAAAATTGCAATTCTTTTTCTTCTTTTGGATAGGGTAGTGCAGTAATAGTTTTATCTACTGTCTTCTCCCAGTAAAACTCATAACCGCTAACAACTACTGTGTAACTAGTAGCTTGAGGTACAGCATACCAAGAAATTACAGGTCTAGTACTCAACATTGAACTGCCATAGGGACTAATTAGCATTGGTACATTTGTTGGGCCTTTAATGCCGTCACATTCAGTTGGGTTCAACCCCGTACATAGCCTTACTCTGTCGTGCGGGAGCCTACATTTATCTTCAACATCGAAAATGCTACTTTGTTTAAAATCTAGAAATTCTCCGTTCAAGTAACATAAAGTATTAACTGTTCGTCCATTCATTGGAGTAATGCGATCTCCTGAACACAATAAGCTATTTACTCGCCAGCGAAGATCACTCACGCTAGTAACTCGACCAATAACCTTACACCTACGTTTTGCTTCTGGCTTTACCTGACCCCACGCATTGCTCCAACCTAAAAGAAGTATCGTTGATGCAACTACTAAAATTTGGCAGATGTAGACTTTTCTCCCAATTTTGCTCTTTTGCCTGTGTGTACTCAGCATCAAAAGTTTTATATAGTTATATGCAAGTTAATAGCATACAAGAATTAGAGAGATAAAAAAAGGTGTTTATGATTGTAAATTGTAATAATAATTTGTTACTTTTGAGAGGCTATTAAATTCAAAAAGCTTAATCTTGAATTAGATTAGGAGCTTTTTGTCTAATTCTTTCTATTATTTCGGCTCGCCAGATGAAAACTTCTGGTTCTCTAGATTCAGTTAGCAAACAGGCTTCCCAGGAAAGCCAAGAGTTATCAAAATCACCTAAAATTCCCTGCACTTTTGCTAGCAAACAGTGGGTAGATGTTCTTTGAATATCTAATTCTTTTGCTTTCTCTAAATATCGCTTTGCCTCGCTATATTTCTTCTGCTCAAATTTTGCCCAACCTAAATTTTTATACAAAACCGCTTGCCATCTGGAATTTGTAGTTTTTTGTAGTCCTTCTTGGGCAAGAGAGATTGCTGTATTATAATCACCTTGTAGAATTTTTACTCTAGATAAATTATTGATAGCAATTATCGCTTGTCTATTAATTTTTATGGCTAACTGGTATTGTTGCTCTGCTAAATCATATTTCATTCGTTCATCGTAGTAAGTTCCCAATCCATAATGTCCTTCCCAATTATCAGAGGTTAACTTAAAAGCCTTTTCATAGCTATCAATTACACATAGAGAATCATGTAATTGTTTACACACGACACCTAAATTATTATATGATTCTACATTTGTGTCATTATATTTAATTGATAATTCATAGTATCTTTTAGCTAATTCTAAACTCTTCGTACTGCGAAGTCCTTTTTCAAAATAAAATTTGGAAATTGTGTATCTGGCTTGAGAATTAATTTTTATAGCTGAGTCAAAAAACTCTTGGGCGATCTGAAAATTATTTGCTGCCTCAGCCTTCTCCCCTTGAGACACTAAATATTTAGTTCTTAGTGGTAATAATACTTTGAAAGTCCCAAAGACTGTCAAAATTATAAATCCAATTACTGCGCTGATTCTGAACGTTTTAGACCTCGTTACTCTATAAATTTTACTTTGCTGAGGAAGTATTTTTAACCGTTGCAGAATAACTTCAGTAGTTGGTGGACGTTGCCCTGGCATGGGAGCCATCAACTCATCCAGAAAGTCAGCAAAGGGTTTATCAATCTGCGATGCTTTATTTCTCCAGATTAATCGTCCTGTTTTTTTGTCTATTGGCAAACGTGTCAATGAAGTGCCAGTAACTAGACGAACAAAAGTCCGGCCTAAAGCAAAAAAATCCGACTGTGGGACTGCTTTCCCATAAACTTGTTCTAGTGGAGTGTAGTAATATGAAACTACAGTTGTAATTTCATAATTTCCTACTTTTGTATCAGTTCCTCCACTTGCACTAACTTTAGCTAAATACGTATCACTTATTCGTCGTGCAGTTCCAAAATCAATTAACGCAAGTTCCCCTTTTGGTTGAAGAATTATGTTTGCAGGTTTAATATCTCTATGAAAAAATTCGGTATGGTGTACTACATCAAGTATTTCAACTAATTGACGTAGCCATTCTAATGCCTGAGCTTGCGAAATCGGTTCATTCTCTTTTATCCATTCTTCTAAGTTTTGTCCCTCAATTTTATCCATTACTAAGCAACATAGCTCCAGAGGGCTATTATTAGGTACAAAACTGAAAAAATCATCAACATCACATTGAGGAATATTTGGATGTTGGATTAGCCGTAAAACACGGAATTCCCGATGAATTAACTCACGAAGCCTAGTGGAATTCCATTTGAGAACTTTCATGACTCTTCGCTCACGAACCGGATGCCATTTCGTACCAGTGTCATCTACCTCAAAAACTTCAAAGTAGCTCCGAGGGTCATAAGTAAGCTCTCTCAATGGCTTAAGCAGTCGAATACGGTTATTAATCAGCAACGTAGTACCACAAGATAGACATGTTTCAATATTGTCAGGATTTTTACGTTGCTCACAAAGGGGATTTATACAATAAAACGACATACTTGCCAAGTATAAATTTATGCATTAGGCAGTTGCTAAAGAGTGTTTATGTCTTAACTGCCTGAATACAGATACAAGTACCCATCACAATTTACGCTAATTACTCTTCTTTTACATTGCTTGAATTTTTGTGATTTGTAAATTTTTTTTGAAAACAGGGATGCAATTTGAAAATTTCCCCGTTCGCTTTACCAAAAGGGGCTACAGCGCCAATATCTGTATGGTTGGGAGATTTTTTCGAGAGCTAACGCCAAACAGACATGAGTGCTTTGCTGTCAACCAAAAACGCAGCAACTACGGGGAGAGGTAGCTTTAGACCCACATAATACTTTTAGTACTTTGGATGAAAAGCAAGTTACTATAACTTCGTGGCTCTTATCTTTCCGTAGATGCCCTAAATTCAAGGAAACCTATATAAAGGTTAACTTAGTACTTTTTTGAAAAAATTAACCATAAATAGTAAGATAAGGTATGATTGATTACAATCTAACATACTCTAAAAACTAAACCTCATTCGCGGAGAGCCTCTTAAAGAGCATTCACTGTATCAGAGGTAATAGCATATCTATGGATTTTACTGCTGAACCGGAACTTCAATCTCCTCTTTCTTCCTCTGTCATTTTTAGAGAGCAGGAACTTTCATTTGATCAATCATCATCTCAAGGCGTATTTCCAATAACAGAGACTTTTAGGCTAGCGCTGGTCGTAGTAAATGACTTAATTTTTGCCAAAAGAGGCAAGTACTTATCTGAAACTGAAATGCTCGTTATCAAAGGGGCATTGAATGATCGAGAATATGAGGAGATAGCAAGCCACTCAACTTACAGCTTAAACTACATACAGCGCACAGTAGCACCTCGCTTATGGGACATACTTTCAGAAACCATAGGGGATGGCGAACGAGTGGGTAAAAAGAAGCTTTGGTATTTTTTAGAACAAGTTAACAAAAAGTATCATATTCAATCCGCGTCAGGTGAAGGAGAAAGACTTACTGTCAATAATTTGACACCAATCATTAGGGGAAAACTACCTGAAATGTCTAGCTTTTATGGACGATTGCAGGAACTAAACTCATTGAAAGAATTGATAAGTAACGAGCGTTGCATATCCTTAATAGGAATTGCAGGTATCGGTAAAAGTGCATTGGTTACAAAATTGATAAAAGAAGTTAGTGCAAGGAAAGAATCAACATTTGATAGCTTAATCTGGAAAACAATTATTCATGCACCGTTACTTCAAGATTTAGTATCTGAACTGATAGAACTAACGCAACCTTGTAAACCTGATTTAGGTTTACCTGAATCTACTCAGGGAATGATTTCAGTATTAATTAAACAGTTGCAATCACGCCGTTGTCTGCTGGTGCTAGATGGTTTTGATTCTTTATTTCAGAAAAAAAGCTTTCAGCAAAGGCTTGAATACGGAGTATTCTTTCACCGATTGATAGAAGAAGAACATGAAAGTTGCATACTCTTAACTGGTCGAGCTTGGCCTGATGAACTTGATGATGTTATAACAACAAAACAACATCTCCATTTCTTAAAAATCCAAGGTTTAGACGCAGATGCCGCAATGCAGCTTTTATCTAGCAAAGGATTGACGGATAAAGAAAAGTGTAACCAATTAATTCAAACGTATCGTGGAAATCCTTCAGAACTCGAAGCAGTAGCTAATCGAATTAACCACTTCTTTAGTGGTAATACCCAAATGTTTTTTGAGAATCCAACTACGCTTGTTAGCAGTAATTTTGAGGCAATCCTTAATCAACTGTTTGGAGAATCATTAAGTAGTACTCAACGAGAAATTTTAATTTATATAGCAGAAGAGATATCCGGAAATCAACAATCAATTAGTTTTACTAAACTATTGTCGGATATTAAACATAAAAGTCAAGAATGTGTCTCAACTTTAGAGTTAATCAAAGCGTTAGAAAAACTTGAAAATCAGTCATTAATTGAAAGTATCAAAGACCCAGTTACTAAAGAAATCAGTTTTACTCTGCAACCAGTTATTAAAAAATACATCAAGACAGATCCACAAGGGTTGGTGCATACATCTCATGGATCACCATTAGCGTTCGCATCTTAACAGAGGTATGTATGATTTCAGTAAAGCTAGAAGTAACAATCAAAATCAATGAACTACCTGAAGCGAAAACAGCAGAGAACAACTGGCAAGAGTTCGATATCGGCTGTGATGGACGCATCATTAACATCACAGTTAAGCCTAAGATTTGGAAGAAACTGACCTATGCTGCCAGTAATTACCCCCAGTGGGTAGCGGCAATCGCTGGTAAACTCGGTCAGCAAACAGAACATAGGTTCATGTTAAAGGAACCCAGCATACAAGTTTTCGAGCGCAAGCCCAAGGCAGGAGCGACCTCTGCGTTAGGTGCTGCTTCTTGAAAAAGTGATTACCCAATCAGGGTAAGCTAGAACGAACACTGGTATATATAGAGGAGTCAAACAAAGAAAATCAGAATCTCGTTAGATACCGAAAGACCACAAGTTATGTAAAATCAAGCTAATTGATAGGAGGTATGGAGGTGAAAATACAACAGTACGAGAATTTAACGCACAAAGCGCCACTAAGGAGTAGCGCTTTGTGCGGGTCTTAAATTCCATATAACCTCAGAGCGGGGTTATCTCACGAAAACCAAAGCAGTGGTACTTAAAGTTTGACGGCTTTTATCCACTGACTGGTAAAACGAGATTTAATCCGCTGCTTCTCGTATTATACGAGAAGCCACACGAAACGCACCAGTTTCGTGTGGTAATTTTTGCTGTTGAAATTCAAAAAATTTAAATAGGTTAAGTTTGGTTAAGAAAGATTCTGAATTTTGTAGCATAAAGCAATAGCAGCGCGAATAACAGTTATCAGTTACCAGTTGTCAGTTGGGAGTAAAATCCAAGATTAGATAACTGTTGACTGTTGACTGATAACTGATGCAACCCCCTCTGAACTTGTAAACCGAGTTATCAGGGGAAAATATAGTGATAAATAAAGAACGCCCCAAGAGCGCAGTAGTAGAGCGTATGGGGTCGAGTGCAGCTTTCGCATGGCAATTTTGTGCTGTGACGAAGGGAAATTTTCGGAATATCCAGGCTAGAGCAAGGGTTTTGGAGCTTGAAAGAGTTCTCTCCAAAGGATTCCGAGGAGAGAACCGATGAATGCCTCTTCAACTGAATATCCAAACAATCTCACGGCAGCGGAATACCATGAGTTGTTAGCTGGTAGCGCCATTCATCCGGCGTTGATTGAGCGCAACTTTTTCCATGTAGAGGGAGAATCAGTTTATGATTTCCTGTTCATATCTGATAAAATCCCACGTAAGAATGCGGGTCGGGTAACAGATGGATACATAAAAATGTATCAGCATCTATTACTGGGGGGAACCTGGATTCAATCGCTTGACCCGTTTAAAAACTGGCAACCGATGGAGTGGGGAAGGATCAAGCCCAACTTTCCTCGCATTGATTGGCAAAAAGGGAAACCCGTCAAATACGAGTCACCCCCAAAAACCCCCAACCGCGTTACCTACTTTGATGTCGCTAACCCCATCTGGGACAAAGTTGCAAAGCGTTATTTAATTAAGCGCTATCATTCGCTTTTGGCGCTACGCTTGCTGGATCAACTCAATCCATTAATATTTTGGGAGTGGATAAAGCAACATCCAGAGATTCCAATTATCTTATGCGAGGGCGAGAAAAAAGCCGCTTGCTTGCTTTCGTTGGGGTTTGTAGCGATCGCGCTTCCGGGAATTTGGAATGGTCGCGTGGGCAAACAGGATTTTGATGAACGGTTGCATCCTGACTTAGTACCAATGGCTCAGGCGGGACGCAAGTTCATTATTTTATTCGACTACGAAACTTCTTCTAAAACCAGATGGTCGGTGTTTCAAGCCACTGTTCGCACTGCAAAAGCAATCGAATCGGCAGGTTGCTTATGTGAAGTTGCGCTGTTGCCGGGGCCAGAAAAAGGTGTAGATGATTTCGTGGTAGCCAGGGGTGAAGATGCCAATGTTTTGCTAACTGCAATTATAGACGATGCCAAATCACTTGCCGATTACCAGCGCTCCTATCGAGCTAAGAAATGGGGGTTAAGCAAATACCAGCCGGATGTCACTATTAATATTAAATATTTGACCCAAGCACTATGCATTCCTGATTTGGAGGAAAAATGTTCATCTCCCCCGCCTCTTTACGATCTTGGACTTGAAAAATTATTCAGTCCAAATCTGATAGCTACGGACTGCGATTTGGATACTGGGGTTAGGGAAAATGTTGAGTTGAAAGAAGATTCTAGCTCCTTTAGTGCCAAACCAAGTACCCAAAATCCGAAAAAATCTTTCCGTTTTCCAGACAAAGGACTAGTTGTACTCTGGAGCGATATGGGTACGGGGAAAACTGAACTCATGCGCTGGTGGCGTGAGCAAAACCCCGACGCTCGGTTCATCAACAACGGGCATCGCGTCAACCTGCTGAAGAATTTAAGCGATCGCCTGAGAACTGCGATGTATTCAGACTTGGGTTTTGGTGGTTTAGCTCAAGCCCAAGCCCTTAGTATTACCATTGACAGCTTGCACAAACTCAATACGCAAGCGCTGATTTATGGCTGCATATTTATAGATGAAGCTTGCCAATACCTTACCCACCTACTACACAGTAATACGTGTAAACAGCA
>NZ_JACKZS010000131.1 GCF_014222285.1 Nostoc sp. UCD121 | reverse complement strand
CTAAAACCATTGCTACACCTAGATTTTCTGTTTTTCGGCAATTTCTCGAACTCCAAAAAAAATAAGCGAACCGGGAGTCTTGAATTTCAGAATAGCTGAATTCTTCTTCAATCGTCCCTTCAAATAAATCCGGTATCTGTAGCTCAATAGTAGGGTTAACATGAAATTTGACGCTCGGCTAAAAACAAACTATTGCAATGTAACGAAGTATGGATTGCCTCTGTAATTTATCGTCAAGCGAGTATTTCACCTGAAGAAGCAAAGTTACTAGTTGATATATTAGGGCTTGATATAGACGATGCTAGGGAACTGACTAAATATCCGATAAAAGGTAGTGATGCTGTTGTTCCAACTGACCCTTTTATTTATCGGTTCTATGAAATTATGCAGGTGTATGGACTTCCACTAAAAGATGTAGTTCAAGAAAAGTTTGGTGATGGAATTATGAGTGCTATTGATTTTACCTTGAATGTAGACAAGGAAGAAGACCCAAAAGGCGAACGCGTGAAAATTGTTATGTCAGGTAAATTTCTACCTTACAAAAAATGGTAATTCTCTTGAGCGTAGATACTTTCAATTGAATTGTAAAGCGTCTGTAAGTGTTTGTTAATATACAGGTAGAATGGTTGGCATCTTAGCAGTCTGCTCCTCTCCATTCCATCTCCCCGAAATACCTATTGAGCCAAAATGACTATTACCTGTAAACTTCTTTTAGAAAATCACGCTCAAGATTGGCAAGAAGCAACTGTGCATCCTTTTCTAGAACAGTGTCAATTAGGTATAATTCAACCCCAGCAATTCAATACATGGTTGATGCAAGATTATCTGTTTGTTGTGGAATTTACGCGGATGGTAGGGCGAGTATTAGCCAGCGCACCTCCAGAACATTTTGATGTGATACTTGGAGGACTGGCAGCTCTTAAAGACGAACTCAATTGGTTTCAAGAAAAAGCTACCCAACGACAACTGAATCTTAATATAAAAAAACAACCAACCTGTAGAGAATATTGTGAATATATGCAGAGTCTTGCAAACAAGCCTTATCCTGTACAAGCAACTGCATTTTGGGCTATTGAATTAGCCTATAATCAAGGTTGGCAACTACCAGGTAAGATGCCTGCACCTTACAATGAATTTGCACAAAGGTGGGGAAATATTGATTTTACAAAATATGTAAAACTTTTGTCACAGCAAGCTGATGAGGTTTTAGAAACGGCAGAGGGAGAGATTCAAAAACAAGCTGAAGAATCTTTTTTAATGGTGGCAAAATTTGAACATAATTTCTGGCAGATGGCTTTTCACACAGCACAGCATGAATAAAATAGTTTTCAGAGGACGAGTGTGAAACGCCCACAAATTCTTTCTTAATTTCCTAAAGCCTACTTACACCCCACGCCTAAAAAGCAGTAATGTTATGGGTTAGCGCTTTTCAAGCGTGCCATTCAATTATGACCCAACATTGGGAATCAACTTAACCGAAACATGATCTTAGCAAGCTTCCCAAACCCTTGAGTAAAGGCATATTCAATCTCTGCGGGATCACAAATCTCTGTTAGTTTGGATTTCAGCCCAGGAAGTTCTCTAACCTCAATACAGATATTTACATATACATCTTTAGCTTCCACATGGAATAGCCCAGCATTTATGTTTAAAAAATCACCTGTTAGCATTGAACAGTAAGTTAAAGATTCTTTCCATTGTGATTTGTACTTCATTTTAAAATAACTATCGCCTAAATTCTTTTTGAACTTAGATGACTTTTCCTGTGGTTTTGGTTCCCAGAATATACTATTCTCCAACTGCCCAAGAGCTTCTATTGTCGTTACATTAGTCGCCACATTGCTACTGCCTTGTTGTTTTAGCTTTTTCTGTTCAACGAAAGACATAGCCAAGATGCGGTTCTTATGTCGTTCAAAAGCTTCCTTGTACAGTTCCCATGCTTTTTTGGTAATTGCTGATTGGGATGGCTCAACCATTTTAACGATTTCGCGCCAATCTCCAAGAGTAAATTTAGTAATATTTTCAATAAAA
Organism: Nostoc sp. UCD121; assembly: GCF_014222285.1. Taxonomy (GTDB): domain Bacteria; phylum Cyanobacteriota; class Cyanobacteriia; order Cyanobacteriales; family Nostocaceae; genus Nostoc. Next base: position 20,269 of record NZ_JACKZS010000131.1, on the reverse strand, counting down.
GCGATGAAAATGGCGCTATAAATTTTAGTGGGACTCGCACCCCGTAAACCTTGCCTTCGGATCGTATCAGTAACTAAGTCTAATCTGTAAGTAGAAACAGAAAGGTCAATTTCTGTAAGCTCAAGGCTAAAACCCTGTCTAAGCCGGATTTTGCTAAAATTTGGCTTCGCAGGACTTTCAATAGTTGTAAAATCAATCGTTTCACCACAGCTTGGACAAATAGCTTGGTGATGTTGAATCAGCACTCCATTCTCGTCAACTTCGGCATTAAAATTAGCTAATTCTTCAGTTAGCGGTTTAAAAATATGGGTGCAATGCTCACATTGGATTAAACCTTTGTTTTGTATTTCTGATATAGTTTTAGGCAATAAACTCCATTTGCGTGGTTCATCAGGAAGCCCATGTTTTTTCCAATTATCGGTAATATCAATAATCACCGCAGTTGGTTTTAAAGCATAAGTTCTTAGAACCCGCCCCAGCATTTGTAGCCAAAGAGTAGAGCTTTCAGTCGGACGGACACAGTAAACGCACTCAATATTAGGACAATCAAAGCCCTCGGTTAAGATTTCATAATTAGTAATTACTTGGGTAGTGCCATTGCGAAAACGCTGCAATATTTCTAATCTCTCTTGTGGGGGAGTTTTGCCATCCAAATGTTCGGCACTAATATAATTACGAGAAAATTCCGCAGCCAGGGCACGAGAATGTTCTAAGCTACAGGCGAAAATAACTGTACGAAGATTTCGTGCATATTTAAAGTAATTTTCAAGGATTTCACTAACACCAATTTGGCTAGTGACAGCAACCGCTAACTCTTTGGCTCTAAAATCCCCACGAGATTTTGCAACTCCAAGAGTCGAAATAGTTTGATTCGTTGCAAATAATCGAAAGTTACTTAAATAGCCAGATTGAATTAAGTTAGCCGTGTCAATGCCAATAACCAAATCATCAAATAAATCAACAAAACCTTGACCGTCGATTCTTTGGGGAGTGGCAGTTACACCTAATATCTGGGCGCTTTCATAATGTTCAATTAATCGTCGATAAGATAAAGCAGTTGCATGATGCGCTTCATCTAATATCAAAAGTCCAATGTTCATTGGTAACTCTAATACCTCTCGTCTGCTTAACGTTTGAACGCTAGCAACTTGGATTCTCCGCTCAGGATTAGCCAAAACACCTGCTTTGATAATCCCAACTGGTTCACCGATAATTTGTTCTAGCTTTTCGGCAGCTTGAGATATCAACTCAATCCGATGGGCAATGACTAAAACTTGCTTTCCTTGGTCAAAGAATTTATGAGAAATATGTGCAAAGCACACCGTTTTACCGGCGGCTGTCGGGAGCTGTGCAAGCACTCGCCTATTACCTTTCTCCCAAGAATTCCAAATATCTTTTATCCACTGATGTTGATAATCTCTAAGTTCGTAGGTAACAGGCATTCAATCTACCTCAACAAGAATTTTTCTCTCGTGGTAATATTGCTCATTATCCCACAAGGTCTTCAAGTTAAGATACCGATAATCCCAATTCTAAAAGTAGTAAAAATGTTTTGGGTTGATTTGATGCAATTTTACTCCATAAAGAGCAAATTATAGAGATAATAAGCTATAAGTGATGCACTGTAAATAAAGTTTCCCCTATTCAACGCTAGCCAAATCATCTGTACTAACAACTGAATAGTCTTATAAAGTTGATATTCAGAATGGAACGGGCGACGAAGGCTAGTCGGATTCTTGTGCGTTGATTAAATATCTTTGTCAATGTTGCTAAATGTTAAAAATAAATAGTTACATTATAGTTACATTAAAGCAAGGGCTAGAAGTAGGTTCTCTTTACTGCTGATTTAGGATTGTGGAAATATTCTTATCAATTGTAGTAATATAGCTTCTAAGCTATTTAGCGCAGCGTTAGTGGTTCTTTGATGTTCATCAAAATGACGTTGGTGTTCTTCAAAATTTCTTTGTTGCTGTTCTTGACTATCATGTAATTCAAGTAACACATCATCTAAAACTGCACTACGGCTTAATACACGGTCAACATTATTTGTTAAATCATTTACGTTATCAGTCAGATTATCAATTTTGTTGGTTAGTGCTGCTATAGCTTCAGTATTCCTAATAGCCAATACTTCAATACGGTCTAGTCTATTTGGTGCTTCAAAATCAGACATAAGTATTTATTCCTTACTTTTAATAAACAAATAAAACTATGAACTAATGTACATTCACTGGTGAACCTGATTCCACTAATATAGATCAATTTCAACTAAATAGAATATTTCCAGTAACTCTATTAGATCCACTAGCGCAAGAAAAGTTAAGGAAAATCCCGCGAGGTCTTATGAACTTAAGCATTCAACAGATTGTGCCGGAGGACGTTGCATTAATGGAAGCTCTATTAGCGACCTTTGGCGAGGCATTCGATGAGGTGGAGACATATAGAAATCCGCCTAGTACAGACTACCTGCGGCAACTGCTCGATAGTGACTACTTCATTGCGATCGCCGCATTGAAAGAAGGTGAAGTCGTTGGCGGTCTTACTGCATACGAGCTTAAAAAGTTCGAGCAGGAGCGCAGTGAGATTTACATCTACGATCTAGCTGTTGCTGCCGCACACCGACGGCAGGGGATTGCAACGGCATTAATTCAGAAGCTGAAAGAAGTAGCAGCAGCTTATGGAGCTTATGTTATTTTCGTCCAGGCAGATATTGGTGACGATCCAGCTATTAAACTTTATACAAAGCTGGGCGATCGCGAAGACGTATTGCATTTCGACATACCAGTTAATGGCGGCAATGACAATGCCTAATGCCTATCTGAGTAGTGGCTTTTCGAGAAGGGCATACTAGAGAGCGGGTCAATTTTTTACAATCTTAAGTATCAGATGAGTCCTAGATCATGAGCAATCTCATGGATGATAATCTGGGCAATTCTCATTATCCCATCCATGCGCGTGAATTCCACAGACTAACATATTCCCGTCATACTCAACTCCATGATAGTTAGCGCAACCGATACAAGCTATTGGTGGGCTAACTTGGTCATCAAAATCAAAATCATCATCCTCCGATTCATCAACTCGAGCTAAGGATGCATTACAGTTGGGGCAGGTTTGAATATCTCGCCCCAAGTCTCTAACTAGACAAGTGAGCGATTGCCACGAAGTCATGGACTCACCACTGTTACTAATATGAGTAGTGAGTGACGAAAAATAAGGGTAACTGCATTGGCATACAACCACCTCAGCATCAGTATGCGTCGCGTAATGAGCTTCTAGATATTCTTGAGCAACTCTCCAGTTCTGTTGCTTAGAAATACTTTGTGGCTGTCCTTCACAGTTTACCTCCCATAGTTTGCCATCGTGGAAAATCCTAAGAGAAAATGATGTATAGTCATGAGCTAGATTTTCTAGTTCGCAATGTCTTTTGGCATTTTTGTAATCAAAACTGCGATGCTCAACCATTAACTTATGCTCACGGGGATAAGTCTGGATTACCAAATACTCTCCTTCATAAAAGGGATTGTATTTGGTAGCAATTCGAGGGTTGAAAAATAAGAAATCCTGTTCAGTATCCATATAAATAGTAATTTTTCATTTGTCATTTACTAGATTTACTTATAGTATTTCCTGCTTTTTAGGAAAAGCTTCACGGCAAGAAAGCCCCTTGCCGATATAAACTTTCTCATCCTCTTTCATGTAAATTGAATTTCTCCTGTTAGTAGATCCTTCTCCCACGTAATCTGTGTACACACAAGTATAGTCCGCAAAGGTTTCAACCCTTTTAGCCCCGTAAATACTCAAATTTTGGGCAACTAGAAACTCCATTTATCGCGCTAATTTTAAGGTTATGGCAACGAAACCAAGTTTTAGGTAGGATTTCAAAACTTGTGTGTACACCGTAGTTCCCTACAAGGGAAGGAAAATAAGATTCAAAGCCTTTCGTTTTAAAAGAGAGGTTTGGAGAGAGGCCAGAGTGTATTGCTCCTATTCGAGAAGTGCTATATAGTTCGCTACTACACAAGCAAAATCTAACGAAAAAGCAAGGTTTTTAACCCGCGCAGGCGGTTATTGTCTTTGTAGCCGCGATTTATGCATGGTCGCCAAGACTAGTAATAAATTAGACTCTACAAACAAACACCTTCTTAAGAAAGCCTATATCTATTAGATGCTTGCCTATGCTGTATAGCGGGCTAAAAAGGTTATATAAAATGATAAATCCAATATACTGATACACTTTGGATTTGCTATGGGTAATCTTAAAACAGTAATTAGTATTCGGTCATCATATTTATTCTATGCATCTTAACTTTGAAAGAAGGTTGATATTAGGTCTATGGTTCCTTGGAACAATTGTCGGTTCCATAATTATTCTTGTAAATGGGGTAGTGGTGTGTTTTACACTTTATGAGGTATTTTTTGGTTGTAACATGACCTGTAAAGCTCATCAAGCAGTAGGAAAAATTCACGGATCTAGCTTTAATCGCGCTCAACAAAGTTATTATTTAAACAATGAAAGATTCTCCACCTCTTTAAGTGATTTGCAAGCAGGTATTGAACCTAAAACAGGTAAATACAACTTTTTAATAAAAACTATAAATACTCCTAAAAAACATGAGATTACATATTTTTATGCGGTTTCGAGTGTACCAGGTCTTAAAAGTTATCTTAGTGCTGTCACTGTTACAGCGCTTCCCGCTATTATGCAATACAGTTTTTCTTCTTGCACCTCTCCTACCATAGCTTTTAGCTTTAAGGATGATGTACCTCATAGCTGCCAGAAGTGCTGTATACCAGATGTAAACTCTAAAACTAATGACATATTAACAATAAAAATTCAATGTGAGACTAATTTCCCAACCGAAAATAAACCCACTGATCCGCAAGTTAAAAATGCGACTTTTATTTGTGCTAAAGATCAATTGGAGATCAAATATTAGAAATCAAGCTGTTTTCCAATAAACTCCCATTATCTGCAATTAATCCAATAGTGCTTCGGGTTAATTTTAATTGATAGGGTATATCTAAAGTTGATTGAGCCTCTTGCTGAAATTTATCGGTTGACATTTTAGTATTTGTACTGTGTATAACTTCCTGGATCTGCTGATTTTAATGTGGTGATAAAACCAATCAGCGCAAACTGACATTTACACCCCAAGGCTTCTTCTATGGCGACAGCATTCAGATTATACTCTTGGCAGACAGTATCAAAAATCTCATGTAGGGATAGTTCTAAATTTTCATTTAATTCCTGAACTGGTTTTTCTATTGACTTGACTAACATAGCTGACAGGGCGAAGGTTAATATGTTTTGAAGATTAATTCTTTCCCAACGCTTGCCTCCGTGCCTCACTATAGGCAACAAATACAATACTTGAACAAGCAGTTAAATTTACTACGAATGCAGGCGGACGACCACCAGTTAACAATAGCATTACTAAAAACCCAATGCCGACTTGAGTTATTTGTTTAACTAATGAACTGAAGCTATAAGCTGAATTTTTCATAAATCCTAGTGCGGTAACTCTTGTATTTTTATCTTCCCAGGACAAGAAAAGAGCGGTTGCGCGATAGCCTTTACTTGAGGGGGAGCTTATCGCCCAAAGTACTGGGTTTGCTCACGTAATCGCTCTCATCAAATATTTTCAATTCTCATTTGCGCTCAAATCAATTACTTCTAAAACATCGGGCAACCATCGGACATATTCAATGATTTTATCGTGAGTCCGGGCTTTGTCTCTTGTGACAGTGCCCCAGAGTTTACCTTTTTCAGTCAAATGCCAGATGTTCTTTTGGCGTTGTTTACCCTGTTTATCAGTTTTGATTTCGATTTCCTTACGCTGTAATCCAGCAGACTCTAAAATCCGATTCACCACTTCTGGTCTGATAGGCTGGGACAGTCCGTTGCGTTCGGCATATAATTCACCGATTGCGGTTGGAGACAAATGTCGGTCGGGAGTCGCAACAATTTCCTGGATTGCGCCGACCAACTCCTGTGCCATTGGGGTGATTTCGGGACACAATGCTTGTACACCACGAAGGATGGTGATGGTTTGGAGTTCTGCACTAAGCCTTGTGCCAGACAGAATCTTTTGCCCAAAGTTAACGAGTTCATCAAGACTGGGTTTAATATTTTGTTGTTGGTTTGGCTTGGGCATTTCGTACTTCCCAGTACGCCGCAGTGAGGGAAGCACTTCGTGAAAAACCCAGCGCTGGAAACGTTTAGCGACTGGTTTACGGGATTTGAAAATCAATCGGTAAAGCCCAGGCTCAGTCACAGTCAGCATTTCTTGTCCTTGAGGGTTGTCATCACCAGGGGTATAGACATTAGCTAGACCCCTCTCGTCTTCATCGAAAGAACCTAACGCATCACTTGGATTCTTAATTTCAAGAATTACACAGACATCGGCAGCGACCCATTCTGGTTTCTCTGGTGTACCAACAAAGCGAACTTCAAGAGACTCAAACACAAAAATTGATAGGTCTGACATAACTAAAATTTCTCCAAAATTGATTAAATATGAATTAATGCAAGAAAACAAAATTTAATTCGTAGAGATGTAGCCTTAATCCAAGTTTGATGATTATTTAATCCACCTCTTTGTACCCAGACTTGATGGTAATGAACTGAGGTGGGGTTGCTACTTCTACCGTAGTAATTCTGATGGCACTGAGAGCATACCCCTACACAATCCCAGCCGGGAATTTCGTAACCAGATACGCTTGCAATAGGGAAATGCAGTAAAAAAATTCCCAAAAAGCGGCGCAAGAACGAGCGTTTATATTTGATGTGATGTACAACAGTAGCGCGTCCGTGCCAGGGATTATTAGTGCAGCGCGGTTGCAGCTTATAGACACGACGGCAAGTAATTGACCAGTTACTAGCGTATTCAAATTTATTTAAGGATTTACGCATTACGTGAGTCGAATTGGTTAATTAGTGACATTCGAGGCAGAGGTGAAGAAAATTCTTAAGATTCAGGTTGCAATTAACATCAATCAAACATCAATTTTAAATTTGTAAATTAATCCTTGATGGTCAGTTTGACGGATAAGTGTGAGAATTGCTGTTTTTAATTCATCAGCACGCTCATTTTCTCCCAATTCTTTGACGATAAAATCTTCAAGTGTTAGATGTCGTGTACGCTCCAATTTATCAATCATCTGTTGAGAAGGACTTCTTTGTATGGCAGTAAATGTTCTCAACTGTTGCCGTTGTCCTGTTGATAATGAATCTCCTGTTGGTTTATCGTTGTCCCGATCAAGAGCAGAGTAATTAGGCAATTCTGGCATTGCACCCCATGTGGAATTACCGCCAAAGAACACAGCGCGGTTACAAGGTGAGGCTTTAATTAAAGTGTTTATTCTCTCTAAATCAATCATTTCGAGAATCGGTGACTTTTTCCACTGTTTTAAAACGTTAGTATTCTTGTCTGAAATGATGGCAACTGCCGTAATTTGGCTAGTAGCTGATAAATTTAATCCTAGTGGCCCAACATAAGGAGATTGAGCAAGTAGCCAAACATTCTCCTTGCTAGAACCACCAAGTGAAGAAATATGCAAAATCAATGTGCCAATGCGCTCGTTTCGACATTTTTTCGCAGCGTCTCCAAGGGTGGAACCTTCATCAATAACTAATAACGATTCTTCTTGATTATTAGCCCATTCGATGTAACCGATTGATTCGTCAGTTCCATCAAGTACCTCATCCATCCATTTACAAATATTTTCTGGGGATTCATTTTTGCATTTTTTACGCCGAACAACGTCAACCACACCCTCTGTGTAACCATATTCAGATGGTTCATTTTTGGGGTCAATATAAAAGATTTTGCGGTTTGGCTTTTCGGCTTTGATTCGACGTAGGGCATTAGCAACCAGCATTCCTTTACCGCTTCCACCAATTCCAAAAATAATGCAATTACGGATAGGTGAAGCAATTTCTCGAACTATGTCTATAATGTGCGTGGGATTGTGAACTGAAGATGATGTATTAGTACTTGCGAGTTCAGTAGAATGCGAATTAGATTGTTGTGGGAGGAATGTGGGTTCTTGCAGGGAATTAGAAGAAGTTAGCGAGAAGAATGGTTGATTTAATGATTGAGTAGATTGTAATGCATCCTCAATATAATCGATTGCTGCGTTTGAAAAATTATACTCTTGACTACTAGCAAACTGTAGCTCTTTGTTCACAGAATCATGACCAACCTGTTGAACATAGCCTCGAAAATCATCACCGTCGAGAATATGAGCAATACAGCCATATTCTCTAATCGCTGCTTGATTTCGTTGAATACATTGAGCTTTTTTAAGACTACTATATAGTGTCCATCCGGCAATCAGCGCTCCAGTCAGGGGCGAGGTGGCCGAAGCTGCAACTGCTGCCACAATCAACCCAAGAGCAATATTCCATTGAATGTTGTTTTCGGTAGTGGACTTAAAAGCGATCGCGCTCCATTGCTCCGGGGTTCTTTGAGTCTTATTAATATCAAAACGTGTCATATTCATATTTTTTTATAAAAATCTAGTATTAAAGCGAGTAAGGGAGAAATCCGGGTGAAGACTACGCCCCCGGACTTAACTTATTGTTCGCTAGGGTTTAATAGCGTAAGACAATTTACCTACCCAAATGATTAATGAAACTATTACCTCAATTGCAAACAACGTAATCAGCGCTAGTGCCAAATTACCGTAGTCTAATTTCCCCCACTGCCCTGTCGCCAAAATAAATATTAAGTCAGATATTTTACCGCTAGCTACAGGCGAATAAACAGTAAGGCAAATTAGAAAATCAACTGTGTAGGTAAAGATTTTCAACACCTCTAAGTTGCTGACAACAGAGATTGGGAGATGATTGTATGTGCGTTTGAGCATTTTGAGAGTGGGATCATCAGTATCTTTTTCGTGATAGCGGGAACGCCCATCAGCCTCGGTAACAATCTTCTCTATAAACTTTTCATTGTTATAGAGAATCAGGGGCAGTATTTCAATAATTTGAATTACGCTCCAAAGTATTGCTCCGAGTATCCAAGAAAGACTCTTTGAAAATATTGCTGCAATTCCGTTGAGCAGAGGGATTGAAGCGACCAGAGAAATAAATGCGCTACTGGTGGCTTTAGCTCCTAAAAAAGATACTGCTCTTTCATAAGGCTGAATGTTCAAATAGGCGAACCAGATGCCAGCTACTACTAACCCCCAATATAAAAGCCGTAGCCAGGAGTTAGTTTTTGCTTGTCCATTCTGATTTTTGGGCATTGTGAAATTCATTTTGCTCCTGAATCTATCGGCTGGCTGTATGTACCACCGCGAAAGCGTTTAAGCCTAGTGGCAACTAAATCTCTGTTACCTGTAAAAGCGATCGCCTCCACTTCTCCCCTATCAGCAATCACACCAGTATTACCGTTGGCATCACAGACTACAGTTCCTTTCGGTAAAGGGTTCAGTGTGATCCGGTCAAAGATTACCTTTCCTTGGACAATCGTCACGTATTTATGAGGGTAGACTGTGGCCACAATTGGCAGACATCCAGATTCATACCTGGAATCAGCAATAGCCGCTTGTTGTTTCTCTAATTCAAGTTGTTGCTCCAGGATGGTTTGTTGCTTGGAGTTTTGAGCAATGGATTGCTTAATTTCAGTGATTGCTCCCATGTTCCTTTGAATATCACCAGAGGAATAAACCAAAGATGCCCCAATTAACGTGCCAAATACAATTGATGTTTTGTGCTTCCTCCAAAGTCTGGTAGTATTCATTGCCCCATATCCTCTAAAAAAGCATCAATACTAAAAGTGTTATCAGCAGGGGCTTTTAACAAGAAATTCTCTACATCAGATTTGACTTGAGGCGTAAGGGATTTAACGTCACTCAAAAACGCATCAACGTCTACTGTTTCTACACCATAACCAGCAAGCAGTTTGTTTATTTGTCCATCGTTGTCTGAGAGTGAACGCAAGTATTCAGTGCTGTACTGTGTTTGCTCAAGGAAAGAATTAGCAACTGCACTTCTGCTATGCTCTAACGCCCTCTGAAATACCTTTGCTTCTAATGTTGCTATAGCATTAGCTTGAGCTACCGCACCACTCATCACCACCCGAATCATCCCTGCCATCATCTGATGATTGAGGTTTGGGATAATACTAGCCGCCATGTTAGTTGCTTGTTGAATCGCTGATGCTTCTTGTTCTGATGCTGGCAAGTGCTTTTGACTATTAATTGCTGCGCCTGCAAGTTCAAACACTTTCTCCAACTCTTCTGTAATATCTGGGCTAAACTCATCACCTTCGGGGTCAACATCTGCCCCGTGGTCACGCATGATTCGGAGTGCTTCTATCACTTGCACATCGCTGTAGCGATCGCTGAAATATTCGACTACTTGTTCTCTAGTAAACATTATTTTTCTTCCTCCATTGTTCAAAATCTTCACGGCGTAAATGCATAAAATTTGTAATTAGAAGTCTTTTGACTTCTTCGGACTTCTTACCCTTCATGAGAAAAAATATAGTTGCTGATAGAAACCTTTGGTATCCATCAAGGTAGTTACTTCGACAGCTTTTTCCTGTTTCGTAATAGCTGGCTTTTAAGGGACGAATCTTATTTATAATATTTACTTCCCATCTCCAAAGAGTTATACGATTAATCTCCAGAATATTACTCCACTCTTTTCTTGATAACAAATTATCCAAAAATGCATCATTCATTTTTGGATCTTTCTTGATGTGCGCCAAGACATCATGTAAACTATCCTGATTCATCGTTTCATTTGCCCTTGCAATATTGTTGCATCAAAACTCTTTTATCTCCACATCAAAGTAAAAAATATCGTTAAAACAACTGTTTTTGACATTATTTTGTTCGTTAGCGCTCGATATTTGCTGTGCAATGTTGCAAGCATCTGTAACATTGGTGCTTGCAACATAGGTGTTACATTATTGCAATGTTGCAAGCACCTCAAGCAATTAATGTTACGAAAAAAGCCTCTCTAAACAACAGATTACTTCTTACGCTTGGAATAATCCCAGTCTCCATACCAATAAGCAGCATGGAGCATATTGTAAGTATCAGGGTCTACAATACCTGCAAACTTTTTGTAATCTAGTCCATTTTCCAGTGCATTTTTTAAGTCTTTTAGAATAGGAATATGCTCTGCTGGAATGCTCATAAGCATAGAGGTTGAACTGATTATCATCGTTGCCTAGACCGTCTCTAATAGCATCAAATCCGTTATTTCGTGCCATAATTTCAAACAGATACAACTTATCTCAGGTAAAGAGCGATTAGCTAACTTTGACAGGGCAGCGATCGCTTTTTACTTTCAGTGAAGTGCAACAATGTTGCGCTTCTTTTGTACATATTAGAAAACCTGTATATAACAGGCAATGAACAGAGTTGACAACTTTGTTGATTAAGTTGTTCTCACAATATTTTTGAATCTTGAGGTTGTTTCCCTTCTCGAATCCACAAGTTATGCTGTATGGCTGCTAAAGCTCTAACTCTGGCTGATGGTTTGCGACGTGTTACTTTCCCTTGACAAGCATACGCTGCTAATGTTCTGGCTCCAATCTTTAGATACTTTGAAGCCTCTTCATACGTCAGCCCCCAAGCCTGACAAAAAATTAACGGGTCTAACTCTTCAAATGTTAGTGGCGGCTGAATCATAATCGTAAAATCCTTCTCTAGGCTATTTCTACGGTTAGGTAATAGCTACTGCTACAATCACACTTTCCAGTTTTTTCTTTCTCTTTTCGGAATCAAACTAGATTGTCCTAATCCCTAAACGAAGAGGCTTTTGTGCAGTTCTTGCAAGAGAGAAAGAAACTAGAATACAAGGTGCAATAGCATCCTACACCCTTAGTTTTGGTCAAGCGATTCTAGGTTAGCATAAATATGCTATCTATATCCCTTTAGATAGTATATTTATTTTGGAGGTTTCTTGTTAAAAAAAGGTAACTATAGGGGTAAAGTTATGTATAAATCTCCTTACGATCAGAAAATGCCTAAGAAAACTACACCAAAAATGGTTCAGACCGCAGTTTCTATTCCAGAGCCGTTGTATGAAGCAGCAAAACGAGTTCAAGCAATGGAAGGATGGAATGAGTCAGAAATGCATCGACTGTTTTGGGAAAAAGGATTTGCGCTTCACGTTCAGGGAACTCTTGCCCGTCATCAATTGGGTTTGATTCCTTCTGAAGAAAATCTGGGCGAGTGATGAGGGAACTTTCTTAGGAAAAGGAAGGGAGAAAACAGAATTATGTTTGACTAATTCTTCTTCTCCCTTGCCTCTTCAAGAATCCTTCCTCTGTTTGACTAGCACCGAACGCAAGTACTGCCGACAAGCTGCTTCTCCCCGGTGTATCAGAATCCGCAGCGCCTGTACTTCCTGCATTGGAGAAACACAGATTTCAGCGATGGCTGGAATTAAATTCTGTTGCTGATGCACGTAATCTTGATGCTGCTGCTCTAATTCCTGAATTTTGGAGTTTAACTCCTGTATCTGTCGTAATGCTTGCGTCAGGGACGATTCTTTGTTTCGAGAGCGATTATCTAGAGTGAATGTCATTTTATTTACTCCTCTAAAGATTTTTTAAATGTTTGCCAATCGGGGCATTTATCACCTTGCCAGCCTCTGGGGTGAACAGCGCAATTGAGAAGCACGCCGTTGTAGACAACCCCGTGGAAATGCTTGCAACCTCGGCAGGGGGTGGGAACAGGTCTGGGTCTTAGCGATTCTTCAAATTGCGCTGCCTCAATCCGATTACCGATAAACATGGTCAATCCAGTTCCCATCATGCTGAGACTGAAAACTAGCCTCGCTCCGCTTGCAGGTATTGTGATGTTGAAATAGTTGGTTTTCTTTTGTCCAAAAACCATGAGAGAGCCACTCAAAATAGTGGAAAATGCGAAAACTGCAATGGCAGATTTAAGAATCAATTGTTTTGTGTTCATAACCGGAATCAATGAGTGCTTAGTTTGACTCAGTTAGTTGCTTGGTGCTGGCGAACTTCTCATGATCTGAGCAAGTATCACCTTCTACTCCATACGGATGAATCGCACAAACGAGCTTTACTTTCCCATATTCAATACCATGAAAATTTCGGCATCCTTTGCAAGCCTTTGGTTTCGCTTTGAGTCTTTCGTCTAAAGTTCTGTCGATTTGTTCTTCAATTTGAGTTTTCAACAGACGATCTAGAGCTATTGTTTGCAATCCAACTCCTCCTAGCATCAGAGACAAGCCAGAAATCCAACTTTTTGCACCCTCTCCCGCAATTGCTCCTTTAACACCGATAATGATGCCGATCGCCATTGCCGTTGCTCCTGATGCTGCGACAAAAACATTTTCTTTTATATCCACCTTTGCCATCACGTTTTGGTTTGGCACGTTTGACCATCGCCTTGATGTTTAGGTCTTCACGCCCAACAGCATCAGCAGTTTTGACAATTTTACTCGCTGCTTGCCAATTGTAGCCGTCTCGATGTTGTGCTAATTTATGTTGTGTTCTCGCAATTCTAGCGTATGCCTTGTTTTTGTTTTGAGAACCCTGACGTTTGCGACTTATGGCACGTTGACGCATAGTTAAACGTCTAGATGTTTTGATGTTAGTTGTAACTTTAATATTTTCGACAAAACTACCATCTGACAAAGCTACAAGCTTATTCACACCAACATCAATCCCGACTACTGATTTGATTTGAGATATTGGCTTTTCTTTTGGTAGTTCTTGGGGTATTTGAACTAACATTGATAAGAACCAGTAACCACCTGTTCTTTTAACAGTACAAGTCCTCACGGATTGAATACTGGTCAAATCTCGACTATTGTGCATTTTGACATTGCCAATCCCTGGAAGATAGACAGTGGCATAATTATCTTTAATTGTCTTAAGTTTAACCTGTTCTGGTGAGTAATTGAAACTATTTAAAGTTCGTAAATAACGTGGGAATCCTTTACCATGCCGCCAAAAATTTGTAAATGCAGTGTCTAATTTTAGGATGTTACCCTGCAAAACAGCAGTACTAATCTCACTAAAATGTTTGAGTTTATGTCTTAATCTTGTTGTTACTTTTTTCTGGATATTAGAAGCGCTATCCCACTTGATAACAGATGACGATGTTTTCAGGGCAATATTTAGATCAGTTGGAATAACACCATGTTTCAGTACGGGACAAGTTAGTGGACAATACCCACCATATTCAACTCTGGTTTTCAGATCGCAGTAACTACCAAAAGCATAATTAACTGGTTGATCAGCATTCTGATTATTAGTATTGTATCCAATCTCTCGTTCTCTAAGTGCATAGTTTCTATGCTTTCTGAGAGTGATTAACCACTGCGACATTTTTGCTTGTTGAAGCTGACAGGGCTTTAACTTAAAGTTCCATCGGACTAGCATTTTTATCACCTCGCTTTCGGCGTAGAAGTGTAGAAATTGATTTTTTCATGTTCTTGAAACTATGACAGTGACAAAGCCTATGTTTGTTTTAGCTGCTTGTACTTATCCCAATTCCTGGGATTATGAGGTGATGACATTGATTCTTCAAAGTCCCAATTTTGAGAATTGGTATCGAAAAACTCAATCGCTGCATCAAAACCACATTGTAAAAATCTGGTGTATGATTCTTCCGAGCAAAGAATTGATTCGGCAATTGCAGTCAAGAGTTTGAGATTGGTTTCAGTAGCAGCACCTTCTTTGTGGAGCCATTCAATGGTTTCCAAGAGTTGTTTTTTAGCTGAAGCCGCAGTAGATGGTGGCAATGCGGCAACGGGAGTAAAACCTGTTAGTTGTTTCATGTTTGATTTGCTCAAAAATTATCTATTTCTGCAATCCCATCATCAGTTGACACTTTCCGTTGAGATTTGGCTTTACTGATTTGGAATTCGTTCGCTTTAATCACGGGCATTGCAGCCTCTTTAACTGCTGCTTTCGCCTGATGATAGAGAAATTGAACTACACCGTCTGCATCTTCTTCATCCTCAACTTGTGCCCATAAAGAACAACCTAATTCGATTGATTCGTAATTGCCCAAGTTAAACTTTCTCGAATAACTAACTGAGACAGTACCGATTTTCATTGACTTGTTTGAACCGCTAATTTATCTAGTGGCGACTCATACCAATTCGCAATTCGCAATTCGCAATTCGCAATTAAGAAATTTAGTGAATTGGTTTCAAAGGTGAATCGCCGTTGTAGTGTCTAATTACCGCTTGTTACCTTGCGGCATAGCTGTCTGATTCTGCGCTTGCAGAGATAACCGTACCTCAGTTTCCGAAACCGGAGGTAATGCTGGTGCAGTGACAGCATTACTAGCCCAGCGCTCGTAAGTTTCATTCGTCACCCAATGAACTGTTGCCCCAGATTCCGCACCACTACGAATCATCTCTGCTGCAACGAGTGCATCCTTCTCAAAGTCAGACTGTGGGTTACGGTACGACCATTGGATAAACCAGTACGTTCCCAACGTCCCTTCCACTTTTTGGAACTCCGCGCAGAAAATGTAGTTTTTGAGTACGCTAGCGATCGCCTGATAACAGAACTCTTTGGGATCTCCGGGCATCCCTTCCTCGCACCACGATTGAAATGCGCGATGGGCGAAGTGGTTGTAGAGTCCGGCGAAATTATCTTTACTGCGGCGGTGGATTAGAAAACTAAGCAGCATGGAGGCTGGCCCCTTAAACTGGTCTTTGAGTCCGCCAGTAACAGGAATTACCCACAGTTCAGTAAATGGCTCGTTGGTAAAGTTTTCGTTGATTGTGAGTAAGCGGTCAGGGCGTGAGATTGCGATTGAAAAATCAGCCTTGTTACCTTTGAGATATCCTCCTGCTTGTGCTTCTAGAATTGTTAATTTTGAGGGACAATCAAGTAAGAATTGACCATATTCTTTAGCGCAATTGGCTTGTAGTTTCGGTTGGCTGGGTGGAATGAGAAAGACGCTGTTGTTGATTTTGATGGTTTCCATAATTGTGTTGTTGTTGTTAAAAATTGCGTTGATACTGGACAGTGTTCGACTTAGTTATGTATGACAATGCCGGGGATTGTTTTTAACTCGTATTTCAGCACCTCGATTTGATATAGTCGCTTTTTAATCTCTGCTTCTAGAAGTGTTTTCAATTCCTGCGGTTTGAGCAATTTAATCTCGTTCTCTAAGTGATTTTTCTCTTCAATGGAATTCATGTCAGGCATGACTAAATAACGCCAGCTTTCATCGTATTCATAAGCTAAAAGACTATCGATTGGGTAATACTTCATGCCGATGATAATTCCCTGTTCTGCACGTTGTCCTAAAGTGAAGCGGGGGTATTTCCAACCGTGTGGAATGGTGATTGTTGGTTGCATTATTTTGCCTCCTGATTAAACTTGACTTCAACGACTTCTTCAACACAACCCATCGCTTGATCCAAATAGTGCAGAACATCACCCAAATGAGTTGCTGCTTCTGGATCAATCTTTTTATCAGCAATCAACAAAAGCCAATTTTCATCTTGAGCGATCGCCTGAATCTTTAAGTAGCAGGAGTTGAACTCTTGTAGGATTTCTATGGGTGACATTGCTATATTTGTCATGTAAGTAAAACAGTCTTATTGAGGAAGTGGGCAGCAACGCCCACCCCTTTCTTTAGGCTGCAACAAATCTTTCACTTGGCGCATCGAATTCTCTATCTAGCAACTCTTCTTCCGTGGCTGGTTGTTCTGTTGCCGCTTTTAATACCCTTGCCACCTTCATGAAGTCATCCAACCCAACTGCTGCATCAACCGGCTCGGTGTATCGAAGAGAATCTACTCCGTTAGACCAGTGCGTAATGTACTGAAATATCACCCCAATCATCGAATCGCCCTTGTACACTCGATAGTTTCTGGGGCAAGCTCCGTCAGCGTAAACCAGCTTGTAGCCAGGAATCTCTTGCACCTCTGCGTTGGGGTCGGTTGGAGGTAAGAGTATTTTCTCTGTTGATTCATCTAACTGGGCTTCTTGAAAAGAAAGTGTGGTAATCATTGTCTGTGTGGCATGATGATTTGGATTGTCTAAATTTCGTTTAGGTGGCGATTGCAGATGTTTGGTACGCAATCGCCTTTCTCACTTGCAGTACTGAGGATTTCTTACACCTCTGCATTCGCATCTGTAGCAGTTAGGAGAATTCTCCCGTGGCAATCATCTATTTTAAGTGAGAGGTTACTTGCTGTACTTTGTGTCATGATTCGGATTATCATGAATTCAGTTGTAGGAGCGATTGCTCTTGTCTTAGGGCAGCAATCGCCTTTCCCCTTCAGCAACTTACGCCGCTACTGCCGTTCGGACTCCCAACGATGCAATCACATCTTTTGCACTGCCAGCAACCCGATTCACCCCGTACTGTCTTGGTCTTGCGTACCACCCTTGTTGATTGCACCCGACGAAGCCAACAAAATGCCCGTCTCGGTAGAGTTTGGTGCTGAACGAGAGCCAATTGATCTCTCCGTGATACAGACCAAAAACAGTGCAGGCTTTTTCTAGCTCATCGCTCAATCGCTCGTTGCGCTCCAGGGGTGTTTCCAGTAGATTCGCTTTGACTTCTGCAACTCTTGTAGCGAACCAGTTGCGGTCGAAGGGTAGTCGTCCCCCACCGACTAACTGCACCCATACTGTGATTCCGCCTTCGATCCAGATTGTGCGAACTGATTCGGGTTCGACTTCGATAATCTCACCAATGATGCGGCGATCTCTGCTGGTGAGAGGATCTTGGGTTGGGGCTACAGCTTCGGCTTGGGTTTCGAGGTGGCTGTATAGTTCTGCTTGGGCTATCGCTTGCTCGTCTATTGTATTGCAGTGAAAGCTTCTTGGTGCTTGCTGTGAATAAGCAAAGTAGTTCATAATAATAATCTCCTTTTTAGGAACAAAGGCGATCGCACTGCTTACCAGGCTTGGGGCGATCGCTTTTTGTTATTCTGTATTTACTTTAACCTTTAAAGCAATACTTGTCAATACATTACGATACATATTATTCAATACCTTGCAATACAAGTTTGAGCAAGAGTAAATTTAGGGTGTAAGGACTGAAGAAGTGTATGGCTAATTTAAAAAAACAAAGGACTTTTATCTCGTTTGAAATAGACCCTGAGATTAGGGAAGCGTTCAGTCAACAACTGAAATCTGAAGGTAGAACGGTATCAGCTGTTCTTAAACAGTTTATTGAGGATTACTTGAAGTCCACTGAAAAACCGCAAGACCTAACAGAGGTAATCAAGCGATTGGAAGAAGTTGAGAGAAAAGTTGGCATTGAGAACAATCGATTAGTGGGGGAATCAGCCGCCTGAGAGAGGAGAACGAATCTCTCAGGCAAACTCACGCTCAACTACTAGAACTACTCAACAAAGACAAACCCGCCAATGATCAGGCGGGTTAAGTCTTTTTTAGGGGGTATATAGCTTTTACAATACTTGTATTGTAAAATCGATACAAAAGAGAGGCAATCCCCCTAGCATGGAGAAAGATAATGGATCAAGATAGACGGCTAGAGCGAATAGAAGTGACATTAGACCGAGCAGTATTAGATTACCTTGTCAGGCAATTCGGCAATGGAGTAGAAAACGAGCAGTCTGATTAACTATTACACTGCCGCATACTAAAAGCGATCGCCGCCGGCAAAGCACTGCGATCGCTTGCTCAAGTCGTGAACTACAAAGTGAGCTAATTACGATGTTGACATATTTTTGGTCAGATCCAAAATCAGCCAACTGCTCACTTTGCTGCTAATTGCACTCCCTGGTTGATACAGGACAAGCATTTACCAAACGTGGGTAACAATCATGCTGACACTAGAACCCGAAACCACATCAGCACTCGACTACAGTGTTCTCAACACCAGCATTCAAGACACTTTCACCGCCATTAACCGTTTTGAATGGCAAGCAATAGAAGAGTTGCGAGTGATGCGGGAAAACTGCTATTACCTCGATGCTGGCTACAAAAGCTTTGAAGATTATTGTGAAAAGGAGCTAATCAAATACGGTGGGTATCGTCGGGTAAGGGATTTGCTCTCTGCTTCAGAGGTAAGAGATACCCTACCAGAGTCACTCAAAGACAAGATTACCAAACCGTCCCAAACACGACCCTTATTCAAGCTGATCAAAACTCCCGATAAGTTAGAACAAGCTGTTGCGATCGCTGCTCAGGAAAAACCCTTCCCCACTGCCGCAGACTTCGCCAAAGCAGTACAACAGGTTGCGCCAACGGTTAAACGCGCCACAAAAACCGAAAACCCCAATACGCAATTGTGTAATTCTGTGACTGTCTTATCACCAAAACATCCTCGTTATGGTGAATCAGGAGTAATTGAGGCAGACGCACCAAATCGCTGGCAACAGATTGTTACCTTTGCTGATGGTGAGAGGCTGCTGATCAACAATGCTGATTTAGATGCTGCCAGCGTCCCCTTTCCCAGAGAGCAGACTTATCCACCAGAATATACTGAAGCAATTGCCCAAATTAAAGAGCAACACCAGCAAGAGTTAGAGCGTCTAGAGCAGGAATTGAGGATTGGGCTACAAGCAGAAGCAGGGGCTAGGGCCGAAGCCCAGGTACAAGAGCAAATTCAATCTCTGCAAAATCTGTACAAGCAGCAGAAGGAGCAGAATATCCAGTTACAGCAGCGTTTAGATGAGATGGAATCGCTACGGCAGCTAGAGACTGAGAATCAGCAACTTCACCAGCGCATTCAGGATTTGGAACACGCTGTAGAACAGCGCCCTTCTCAACAGTGGGGAAATACTATGACCCAGCAAGCGACCAAAGCGTTAAACAAGCAGGTAAAGCAAGCCTTGGAGAAAACTATTGATTTGCGATCACTAGCCCAGGAACCACCCAAGGAGAACGCCCAAGAATGTCTACGGCTGATGGGTATGGCTTTGAAGAATCTTGCCAGTGCAATGAACAATACCCAGGCGCTTGAAGCTGCGGCGATAATTCTGGGAAGTGAACCAACATTAACTGCGATCGCCTATCGAGCCGAGCAATTGGAAATGTTGCCCCAGGCGGTTAGTGATATTAGGACAGTGCTGGCTAAACCTGGGTGTACTTGGCAGGACTATTGGGATGTTGCCCAAGAGTATGAGGTAATCAAACAGGACTATTGGGCGGAATTAACAACCCAAGAGACTGATTCAATTACCACACTCCAGAACGCATTCTCTCAACCAGACACTATTGGCGTTGGTTCTATAGTTGCCCATGCTGACCCGTACCGGACTCTGTATTTGCAGAGGGGCGAAGTTGTAGACGAGGTAGGGGGCAAAGTAGTTGTC
>NZ_JACKZS010000130.1 GCF_014222285.1 Nostoc sp. UCD121 | reverse complement strand
TAAATTATATTTTCACTTACAAGCATTGTTAATTGATTCTTGATCTGGCTTAAATACGACTTTTTCAGCAAGCCCTATGTAGAGCATTGTACCTATAATAAGTTACGCATCAAAGGCGACACGAACAAAAACTAAATTTTATCGGCAACGCAATAGTCTCTATTCTTATTGCTAATATACTTAATCCGCGATCGCATATTGTTCAAATTGTCACTGTAATCATCAGTTTGCCGCAAGACAAGCCCAAGACTTGATTTAACTTTCCGCGATCGCAGTTTTAGCATTTGGTTTTAAAATCATACAGTTGCCGAAAGTTCTGGGTTTATGTACCCTTAAAACCAAGAGATTATCCTTGAGTATAAATACTCATTTTGGTCAATGAATCACGGAGCAAACTTATGGTTACAGTCACAAAAAGATAACAGTTAACATCCTATGCAGCAGTCCACAAGAGGCAATTACCGGGATTTTTGGCGACAGCTTGTTACGTTGGCTGCAATCTTTGGTGCTTTCGTTATCAACGTACTATCGAACGTTTTTCCACTCAATGGACTCAGTATAGGGGAAATTTCCAATACTTTATTTAAAAATGTCCTGATTATCCCTGCCAATTACGCCTTTGTTATCTGGGGGCTGATTTACCTTGGGTTGTTTGCTTTTGGGATATACCAAGCTTTACCTAACCAACGAGATGAACCTAATTTACGTAAGACAGGTTATCTGTTAGTGATTGCCTGTGTTGCTCAAAGTATCTGGGTATATCTGTTTTTGTCTAGGCTTTTTGCTCTTTCTGTAATTGCAATGCTTTTGATTCTGTTGCCCCTGATTGGTGTTTATGTACAGTTAGAAATTGGCAAATCGCGTGTACCTAGGCTGAAAAAATGGTGTCTTCACTTTCCGATCAGTATTTATCTAGGCTGGATTAGCGTGGCGACCATTGTCAATGTAGCGTGTGCCTTGTATTTTCACGGGTGGAACGGTTGGGGGATTTCTGCCATAACATGGACTCTCATCATGGTATTGATCGCAACAGCAGTTGCAGCAGTTATAGTTATCCAGCGTCGAGACATCGCTTATGCAGGAGTAATACTTTGGGCACTAGTAGCAATCGCACTCAAACACTCTGAGAACTCAATACTCAGAAATACTGCGTTTGTTTTGGCAATTGTCCTAGTTTTGACCGCTACGATTAAAAGCTTACGCCCCCAACAAGAAAATATTTAACTGCGATCGCGTACCTGCCCAGTGTAGGCTCACGCCCAGGCATATCTTCAGATTTCCTCGCTTGTGTTCTGGCAAGCGCTTTCGCCTTTAATAAGTATTAATACGCGTTAAGGTAAATATTGGCTTGTCTTTGACATTAAGTGAATGCCAATGTATTTTAGTGTAGCGATCGCACCCAGATCGGAATTGTCAAGCTTTCAGTCTTGTTTGGATAATTTTCGATACATTACCGCAAATGCGCTGATACTTTATTTTCCCCTCTTCATAAATTCCGCAAAAACACCGTTACGCTATTTGTACTTGTGATCAAAACTAAGAACATCCAGTTTATTAGGGCGTGTTTATGACCAACCCTGTAACGACGGTTATCCAAGTCAATCTGGAGATGGCTCTAGAGGTAGCTCAAGAATTGGAGCAAGCTCCATACACTCAACTCGGTGCTTATTGTTTAGAGATTTTACGGGAAATAGGATGTCCTGGTACCGAACTCCCAGTTAACTTACAAACTCGCGATCAGCAACTAAACTTTATCACAGGCTTTGCATCTTATGCTTTTGGGGAGGTACAAAGTGTACAGAGCATTAATTGAAGACATTTTCTATGATCCAGAAGAGACAGAAGAGATAGAAGAGACTACTTTTCCCGCCACAGATAAAGATTTGTTGATTTTAACAGAAA
Source organism: Nostoc sp. UCD121 (assembly GCF_014222285.1). GTDB lineage: Bacteria > Cyanobacteriota > Cyanobacteriia > Cyanobacteriales > Nostocaceae > Nostoc. The sequence goes on along the minus strand of NZ_JACKZS010000130.1, from coordinate 20,666 downwards.
GATTTTTAGCGTTTGAAATTCCTTCAAAGGTTTTCTTACAAGCTATAGCCATTGCTGATTATGACGGTGCTGCTGCTTTCCGCTACGTTGATAGTTATTTGAATACTCTCAAAAATAAGAATAAGCGCAAGCATAAAAAATTACTTGTTTTAGGTGCTTCTACTAGGTTTGATAATAATTGACGTGTTTCTTTACAAGCTAACTAACAACCAATACGAGCTAGATCACATAATTTGCCCAACCGATGCAGAGACGTTGCATTGCAATGTCTCTGCATACATTTGTTACAGACCGATAAGAAAAAACAATTAGAATTTATCTATTAGACAAACTTGTTCATAGCTTTTACCAGCGATATCCCAAGTAAAATCTGTTTCTACCAGATGTCTACCGTTATGAGACAATTCTGTACGCAGATGTGGTTGATCGAAGAGTTGACTAATAGCGGTGATGTACTCCTTTGGTGTATTTGCTCGTAATGCCCGTAATGGATGACTAACGCCATCTACAGCTAATCCTTCTAAGCCGCGATCGCTAGCTACTATAGGTACACCAGCTGCCATTGCTTCTAAAGTTTTATTTTTAATGCCAAACCCAGTTCGCATGGGTACAACACAGATGGTACATTTATGCAAGTATTCTACCATTGAAGGCACACGCCCAATTACATTAATTCCTGGTTTTTGATCGAGTGCTAAAACTTCTGGCACTGGATGAGAACCGACGATATCGAAAATTGTATCAGGATAAAGTTTTTGGATTGCTGGCAAGACTTCGTTGCTGAAGAAGCAGACAGCATCAATGTTTGCCAAATTATCCATTGCGCCGATAAAAATTAAGCGATGTCCTCCTGGGTCGCTGCTACGGTTGGGAAAAGAAACTAAATCTACGCCATTGGGAATAACTGTAATTTCACTATTGGGGTTAAATTCTTGTAGTTGAATTTTATCTTCTTCTGTTGTCGCTACAATTGCCGAAAACTTACCACAGTAGTTTTGCTCATAACGCCGCAGAAGCGGTAGATTAATTTTGTCTCTCAGGGAATTTTCTGAAATGCCTGTGGTTAGTTGGTTGCGACAGGTAGCGTAAACAGAACTATGAACATTCACTATAGTTTTTAGCTGTTTCTGAAAATGCGATTGCACATAAATTTCATTGACGCTATGTTCGCAGGTAATTACATCACATTTCCCTGCTTCCACCCAGTTATCAACCCATGTTTGCATCTCAAGTGAGTAGCGGTTAAGTACGCTTGGCGGTGTCCCTTGTTGCAAAAATTGACCAAATCGCTGTATTTTCTTCAATATTCCAGTGGTTCCAAAATCTAAAGGGCGTTCAAAAATGGCTAGATGATCCACACAATTGCCTAATTCTGCTACTTCTGCATCTGTCACATCGCCCTCGCGTTGAGTAGCGAGGGTAACAGTATGGCGTTGACTCAGATATTTAAGTAAATGAAATGTCCTGACTTGGGTTCCCCCGCGCGTTGGTGGGTAGGGAAAGGTAGAAGATAGCATTAAGATGTTCATATAAGTTATGAATCAAATGTGGTATGTACACCATGACCTCATTGGAGGCTGTATGTCATCATTTGATTTACAGTAGCTTTCAAATCAATAGACAATGCGTAGACCTCTCTTTAAATCCAGAACTACGCTGGAAACAGTGAAAATATTAGTTTAAATCAGATGGATGGACAGGTGAACCGAAAAGTTCTACAATCTGACTGATTGTGGTAAAGTTACCTATTGTGCAATCCACATAAGCATAGTAAAGATTTTCTAGTGATCCGGTTTGATTGCGGAAGCACTAAATTAATATAAGAAAGTCTTGAGTAAGGGGCAGCAAACAAATGGATGTAAAGCTGATTCTAGCTGGATTAACAGTTATCTTCACAGTTTCGTGCTTATTCTTTGGCACGAAAAACGGATTCTATGATTCAGATAACTATCACGGCAATGGTTCCGCACATTGAAATAAATCTGTAGAGGCTTGGGCGACTTTCCGTAGGGTGAGTTTGCTAACAGCGCTCAGAAGTTGCAAAGGTAAAACACACAAGAGGCAAACTCCTTTAGCTCCTAGTTTGATGGCTTTTCATTAGCCCACCTTTCCGAACCAGTGCGGGTTCGGCTGAGGCGTCCTCCCCAATCAAAAATCTGTATTCTCAGGGTGTAGGGGCGCACGCTAAAACTTACCCCTAAGTCACAAAACCAAAACTTGTGTAACGTAACTTTTGGCTTTTGGGATATGTCCATGATGATGAGGTTGGAGGGGAGGACAGTATGAGGGATAATCTGTCGGCATCTTCTAGCGTAGATGCTGCGGAAGCTGGTACTGAATTAGAATGTTTGCCCTATAGTGTCCAGCATCACGATGAGGGCGTGTGTTTATTGGTAAAGATGGGGCCACACCGCATCCTGTTAGACTGTGGTATGGAAGATATTTCATCGCTGGCTAAGGGGCTTACTAAGTCGGAACGTGCATCTAGTTCGCCCCTACCAGCAGATTTAGTTTTGATTAGCCACGCCCACCCAGATCATTCCAGAGGCTTGCTGGCACTACATAAAGCTTTTCCTAAGTTACCTATCTATGGTAGCGAAGTAACCAGCAAGTTACTGCCACTGAATTGGCTAGACCAAGATCCTGAGGAAATTTCCAAATTTTGTCATGCTTTGCCGTTGCGATCGCCTGTGGAATTTCAAGATGGTTTAGTGGCAGAATTATTTCCCGCCGGGCATCTACCAGGGGCAGTGGCCATTCTCCTTACCTACACCACCAAGCAACGTACTTACAAATTACTCTATACAGGGGATTTTTTCTTATCAAATTCCCGGTTGGTAGAAGGTTTGCGTTTAGAGGAACTGCGGGGCTTAGACTTGGATGTGCTGATCATTGAAGGCAGTTATGGCACATCCCGTCATCCTCACCGCCGCAACCAGGAAAATCAACTAGCAGAGCGAATTAATCGGGCGATCGCTGACCATTGTTCTGTAATCCTTCCCACTCCTGCTTTAGGATTGGGTCAAGAGATGCTAATGCTGTTACGCTCTCATCACCATTTCACCGGAAGAGATTTAGATATCTGGGTGGATGGTGCTGTGGCTACTGGCTGCGATGCTTACCTAGAACTCTTACCCCACCTTCCCCCATCTGTGCAAAACTTCGCCCGCCATCAACCCTTATTTTGGGATGAACGGGTACGTCCTCGCGTGCGTCGTTTACAAGCAGAACATCGTCCCACAGTGGGCAAGTCACCTTGTATAGTCCTCACCGACTCTACATCTGATTTAGGCAAACACTGCCAACTAGACACCGGCCCTTGGCTGATCCTTCTTCCAGAAAAAATTGATATAAAAGTTAATAAAGAATATTTAGCACCCACCACTGTTGAAAGCTATCTCTTGGCACAACATAGTGATGGCCCTGGTACTACGCAGTTAATTCATAATTTGCGACCCCAGCACGTCATTTTTGTCCACGGTTCTCCTGCTTACTTAGCAGACCTGACTAGCTTGGAAGAGTTGCAAAACCGCTACCATATACATTCTCCGGCGGCTAACACCTTAGTAGAATTGCCTATTGGCGACACATTCTTGCAACCGGCAGCACCAGAGACTAACTACGAAGGCGAACTGACAGAGTTGGGAACAGTAATCACAATTACCCTACCCAATATGATTACTGCCGATCCGCGTTGGCGGCAATTTGCCGATACTGGTTTAATCGAAGCTCGTTGGCAAGGGGAAGAACTAGTCTTAAGAGGATTGTCTCAACGAGAACTTCTTAGCCAAAATAGCGATCGCTATACATGGACAGATGTCGACTGTTGTGGTACTTGCCGACATCAAAGGGGACAGAGGTGTTGGAACCCAGCTTCGCCGTTATATAACTTTAAGGTAACTCTCGAAGGTTACTGTCCTGCTTTTGAAGGTTTATCTAGTGCTGAGTCCTGAGTTAGGATTTATGACTTAGAACTCGGCACTAGGCACCAGTGGCTTTTCCCTTGACGCTAGGCTCTCCCTTTGGGGTAAGGGGAGAGCCTAGCGAATAAGCTGGCAGAATCAGAAACCAGTCACCTTCAACGAGAAACCTGTTTTTAGTACTGGCTCCTCAACACTGATTATTCTGGATTCGAGTCAGTGTAACGGTTAGGGATGCGTTCAGCTTCGGGACAGTCTTCAGTCATAAGAGGTTCCACATTTCCGCGTGGCACTGAAGCCAGTTTTTGCGTTACAGCACCAATGCTCTCGAGGCGAACCATTTCTTCCCAAGAACAAACTTCGTCCTCTTCTTCTGTTTCATAGCGTAGGGTCACTAAATCTCCCTCTATGTCGATGATGCGGGCGCGTTCAATCCAGCGTTGCTGGTCCCGCAAGAAAACACATACCTCGCGCCCATCGCAACAGAGTTGATAAATCTTGCGGTGTAGCATGTACTGTTTCTGCCTTTTTAAACAACGTAGTTAAACCTGTCAAAATCTGGGTTCTACCCCATTACATTACACCTTTGGGAGGCTAATTTCACCGTTGAGAACAAGTACGCTTTATCACTCAATGCCAAAATTTGCCTGTAGTTGTCAAAATATTGGGAAATATTGGGTAATAAATCATCAGTTGCTCTAGCAATGAATTCAATCTCCTTTCAGCTTATTCTAAGGAACGTCTGCTTCATAGAAGTCAAACAATTCGGAATCTGTCCTAATCAGGTTCATATTTCTTGGTGAGTCATTCTTACCATTATGTAATAAATAATACTCCAAAACAATCGTTGATTGCGGTTGTTTAATCTGCCTACTTTTACTCATTGGCATTGCTGGGAAGTCCGGGGACTCGGCTTTACTTTTACCCACTTGTATCTGATCTTAACTCATTCTCTTGCTGACCTTGATAGTTTTCAGCAACAACACCCAAAGAGTTTTGAATTTTTAAGGTTTTTGCCTGATGATGGGTAAAAAAGGGCAAGAGAATGGAATATTGAGTGAGCATAAATACTTGCAACAAGCTTTCCTCGGTTCCTCTGGTTCTTTTGGAGGATCAGGAAGATTTATGTGGTAAGGGAAATTCTATAAGCAAGTTCGATGAGGATGCTTCTCGTTTAATTCTACCTGCACGAACTGCATCATATAGGGCTGCAAGGTCTGGCAAATCCTCTGACTGATAGCATTTAGTAGCTAGCACTTGCTGGAGTAAACCCTCAGATTCAACACTAAGATATCCAGTTTGGAAAGCAGATTCAACGATTGTGCGAATCATCTTGGTTAAGACAGAGTAAACAATTTGTTACATCAAGTGTGGAACATTTTTTTCTGCGGTTAGTTGATATAGAACATTAAGGTTGTGTGATTATAGTTACACGTAACTAGTGATCACTATCACAAAAATGTTATTAAACATAGGATTTAGATGAGACTAATCGGAGTATACGGTGAGATTTTAATACAAAGATATTTAGCATTAATCTTGGTAAGCTAAATAGTTTGACAATATTAAAATCTAGTGAAACATAAGCAATCAATCAAAAAACTGGCGGAAATCTTCATCCTTTTGGCTTAGTTGCACCCAGTCTAAGTTTAAGGACTGGAATTTTTGCACTAAGCGATCGCAAGCCGGACGTTCGGTAGCATAATGTCCCGCATCTATTAAGATAAGATTGCGTTGGTGCAGCCCGCCGTAGGCATCGCGGCTTTCTTGAAACTGATGAAACTTACAGTCAGAAGTCAGATAAGCCTGGGCACCAGTTTTGGCAACGGCTGAAATGTAACCAGCCCCCGAACCACCCAAAACAGCAACTCGTGAAATTATTTGCTGTAAGTCAGTAGTTGGGGAAAAAATCAAATTAGGGGGAGCAAGCCGGGTTTGAATAGCTGCGAGTAATTCCTGTAGTGTCAAAGATGGCTCTAGCAAACCAACACGACCATATCCTAATCCTGCTTGTGTTGGTACTATGGGAGTCACTTGCTTGAGTTCTAAAATTTGAGCTAATACATCAGCTGTACCATCCTGCACTTGGTCGAAATTGGTGTGAGCGCTGTAAATACCAATGTTATGGGTAAAAGCTAACCGTACCATTTCTGCGATCGCTTCACCAGTGCGTAAAGATTTGAGAGGATTAAAAATCAAGGGATGATGGGCGAATATCAGATTAGCATTTTCTGCGATCGCTTCTTGCATTACTGCCAAAGTCGGTGTCAAACAAACCAAAACCCGTACTTTTTCCTGCAACACTCCTGGTTCAATCTGCCAGCCGCAATTATCCCAGCTTTCACACCAAGCGGGATTTGCCCACGCTTCAAACCAAGTAATTAAATCAACAATTTTCATAATTATTTTCTTCAGCAATTTTTAATTGCTAATCAGTGTTTCTGTGGTTGAATATTTAATTTTAATGCTAATTCCTGGCGCATTTCTTGGAAAGGTTTGTTCCACACCGGGCTAGCATTCCAGTTCCACACTGCTACTGGGATAAGTTGCTCCTCAGCTAGATAAGTTAGTAGACGATATTCGTCTTCTGGTTCACGAGAAAAAGTGAAGGGATTCCGGTAGCCTGTATCACATAGTTTATAAGATACGACCTGGCCATGATTAATCCGTTGTACAAGTTCCTTACCTTTGGCGAGTAAATAATCTAAAAAAACCAGACTAAAAGGCTCTATATATGCGCGTTTTTGTGGTTCTTTTTGTACCCACCTCGCCCACTCAAACCCATACATAAAATCGTGAACATAACGAAAGCGAATTTCTGTTTTAGTTCCAAACATTTCTACCAGAGAAACCATCTTTTCACCAAAAACTTTGATGAAAGGAATAGCGCCCTCATTTGCTAATAAAGCTTGCCTAAGCATACTACTAACCAGAAAATCAAAATCCCAAAATATATTTTCTGGGAAGTTTTGTAACTGGGTACAGACTATAATTTCGAGAGTTTGCTGAAGATTTGTAAGAATTTCAATGTCGGTGTTTTGCTCAGTAATTAAATTTTCCAACTCAGCAAAGCTGGTAATTATTTTTTTTTGGGGATTAAGTGATAATAAATTAATAGACTGTTGGGCAAGGATTTCATCAATATATTGAAAAGTATGGGTTGGTGTCAGTTCTTGCTTCATAGTAATTGAAATAACCCAAACAGCTTACACTAACTATTAGTGTATATTGAAATCAGTAAATTATTAAATAAGGAAAAACAAACTTAACTTTTAAGTTTACAAATTGACACTATTCTTTAATAAGATATGTCTAATTAATTTTGCATCAATAATTTTGCAATAAAAATTATAGGATTATTATTTGATTTCTGAAAAAATTAGGTATATAGGAGGTGTATTAGAACGGAATTCGTAACGCACCATTATCGAGGGTTGGGTGCATTACTACGTATCTTTTGAGAAATCAAACCGGATTCCTGTATCACGACGAAATTTGTTGAATGTATATTAACCGCAAGTTTATGAAATTATATCCAAAGGGTAGGTAGAATAACCAGAGTATTTAAACTCTACAAAACTCAAGCTGAAACCAAACTTGAAAATCAGCTATCCAGAAATGTGGATAACCAATTCTCTTAAATGACTGTGCTGGCGATGTTCCCAAATATAAATTCCCTGCCAAGTTCCCAGTACTAGATGACCTCGATTAATGGGGATATGTTCTGAAGTGTGGGTAAGTGCAGTACGAATGTGTGCTGGCATATCATCGGGGCCTTCTGCATCGTGGATATATTTGCCTGATTCTGGGACAAGTTTTGCCATAAAATTGGCTAAATCCACAAGAACATCAGGATCAGCATTTTCTTGAATAACTAAACTGGCTGAAGTATGGCGCAAAAATAAAGTACAAAGACCAGTTTCAACCCCCGATTCTGCGACTGCGGCTTCAATTTTAGCGGTGATGTTGTAAAAAGATTTGGCAGTAGTGGAAATTTTTAGTAACTTTTGGTAGTGAGTCATTTAAAACAGTAAGGATTGATGATAGTAAAAGCTAATTAGAAGTTCAATCTGCTTGATTTAGTCCTTGTGCTATCGTTGCTTTATCTTAATTAAATGGAGTATATTTTATCTTAAAAAGGCTTAATACCGAAATCTTTGAGCAAATCTGGCAATTCTAAACTCTCTTTAGAGGATATTGTATTGTCTTAGTCAATATTCATATATTAATAGGACTTACGCAAGAACTCTCTGAAACTCTTATTTCTCCGTGTCCTCTGCGCCCTCTGTGGTAGCCTGCGGCAAGCCGTTCGCGTAGCGTCTCGTAGAGAAGCGTCTACGTTTTTCATGATTTTGCGTAAGTCCTGATTAATTTATACTGTTTTGAATAACTTTATTTCGTCTGTAAATAATTTAGAACCGCTTTAGCGATCGCTTCATTACCATCCTTAGCAATTAGCTGGGATTGCTTTGGTAGTTGGGGTAACTGATTCAGAAAATCCCAAGTCCCTTGAAAAAACTCAGGTGGGGTGATGATTTGATGCTGGTTATAATTTTTTATGCCTTCTAGTAGAAAAGTTGCTTCGGCAAAACCCTCACGGGGAACAGTAACAATAGGTACTCCCAAGAGTGTCGCTTCAGCAAAAGTACTGTAGCCAGGTTTAGAGACGACTCGCCCACAAATAGGCATAAAATCTACTGGGCGGTATTTGCGATCGCTAATTTTAACTAAATTAGGTAAATCAGGCGCAGATTGATCAAAGACGATAAATTGCCAATCTGGAAATCGCCGCAGGTTATCGTAGGGAATTTGCTGTAAACCCAAGCCGCCAAAGGTCAACAAAATAGTTTTTTCGATAGGTGCAGTTATTCCCCAAAGAGAACGTAAATCATTAGCAGAGTAATGGGGGGAACCGCCTGTTAGTCCGACATCTGTGATATTGTTGAAAGCCTGCATCGGTTCGTGGAAAGGGAGACGAAATAAGCGATCGCACTTTGAGTACCAATCACTAATCCAATCTGCAACTGCTGTAAATTCCCCTCCCCAATCTCGATAGATAAAGTCCCAGCCAAAGTTACTCATCATCCAGCAAGGGATATTTGCACCTTTGGCAAACCCAGGAGTCAGGAAGGGAATATCTGCCAAAATGAGATGAACGCGATTTTGACGGATAAAATTAACTTCTGAGGCAATCAGTGAATTTTGATGTTTTTTAATATCTAGTAACTTTTCTAAAGTCGCTACTTGATCCATTGTCAAACTATCGGTTTGCACCACACCCAAATCAAATGCACGGGGACGATAGATGAAATCGCCTTCTATATAGCACTCTAGCAACCAGCGCGGGGCAGTGGTAACAAGAATCAGCAAAATTTCTGGACATAATTTTTGAATTGTCGCAGCGACGGAAGCCATGCGTGTAGCATGACCAAAGCCGTGGTTAGTGATGGCTAAGTATAAGATTGGGCGTTCCATTTAAAAGGTAGGAGGTAGTAGTTAGGAGTTATACGAATTATGTATTGAAGATACGTCAAATTATATGAGCAACGAACCGCAAAGGACGCATAGACACGTTCGCGGAGCGTCTCGTAGAGAAGTGGCTTCCCGCAGGGTAGGACACAAAGAAAGAAAATTTGGTGTAGCCTCACAAAGAATTGGTATTAGGAGTTAGAACTTAAAATCGTAATTACTAGACTGATAACTCTAGGACTTACGCAAGAGTTACGGAATAACGTAGACGCTTCTCTACGAGACGCTACGCGAACGGCTTGCCGCAGGCTACCACAGAGGCTCAGTATTTCGACTTCGCTCAATAACCGGGCACGCAGAAATAAGAGTTTGAGAGATATTTTGCGTAAGTCCTAAACTCATAACTCCTAATTTTTAATTAATTTTGCAAAAACTTTGAATTGCCTCAACGAATTGGTCGATTTCTGATTCTAAAGTCAGGTAATGGATGGTGGCACGTATACAGCTAGGATCGGCAATTGTGCGAGTTAATATGTTTTGTGAGTCGAGAAATTGTACTAACTTGAGATTTGCTTGGGGCTGATTATTTATAAGTTGGAACGAGACTATACCGCTTTCGGGTGGGGATGTTCGCAAACATTCAACTTCAGGTAACGCTACTAAGCGCTGCCAAAGATAGCCACTGCTTTGACAAATTTGGTCGTAACGTTCCTGTGAAGTTCCCCATTGCTGATGAATTGCGATCGCTTCCTTTAACCCAACATACAACGGATAAGCTAATGTAGACACTTCATACCGTCGCCCATCGGGAAGCCAGTCCACAGGCTGAGATTGACTATCTACAACAATGCCATTCAAGCCAATAAACGTAGGCTTCAGGCTTTCTCGTGCTTCTGGACGAACATACAAACCACCAGCACCCGCAGGACCACACAGCCATTTGTGACCAGTGAAAGCATAAAAATCTACACCCAATTCTGTTAAGTTTAAAGGCAATAAACCAACAGATTGGGCAGCATCTATCAACAGGAAAGAATTATTATTTCTGCATACTTCGGCAATTTTATCAAGGGGTAAAACTTGACCAGTATTCCAGAAAACATGACTTAATATTACAAGACGGGTATTAGGACGTAAGCGCTGGGCAATAACTTGTACAGGATCGCCCTCATTTAAAGTCGCTTTCAGAGGACAGGTGGTAACTTCTACCGCGAATCTCCGCGCGATTTCTTGTGTAGTGGCAATCACGCCTGGATGTTCGCAGTCTGAGAGCAGTATATGGTCGCCAGAATGCCAGTCTATGCCCCACATAGCGATATTACAGCCAACTGTGACATTCTGGGTAAGGGTAATTGCTTCACTTGGTGCATTTAACTCTGAAGCGATCGCAACTCTAGCGGCTTGAGTCTGCGGTGCTATCCAGCGATACGCGTCATTACCAAAGGGGCCTATTTGCTGAACATAAGCCTGAGTTTCGGTCATAGCATCCATTGCCCTTTGGGGCATTGGCCCTTGTCCCCCATAATTGAAATAAGTCTTATTGGCTAAAGCGGGAAATTGCTCTCGATGGCTTTGCAGCTTGGTTTGGGCGACAGAAAGACTAGTCATAATTTCTAAGGGATATTTGTTGTTTACAGGCTATTGATACTTAGTAGCAATGGTAAAAATAGGGATGAGATTAATTTTAGCGATCGCAGCCAAATCTTATCTTGTAATCAGTAACGATAAATGCTCTTTGACTTTTTTTCCTAAATTCTGCGCTGTTTGAGGCGTAATTAGATGGTGTTTGAATTCTGATGCCTGAAGCCACGGGGTACTTTGGCGATCGGGATCAGACTCATAGCGTGGGAAGAGATGCCAATGAATATGTGGTTCACTATTGCCATAACAGGCATAATTCATTTTCCACGGACTAAAAGCATTAACGATCGCTTGTCCTGCCAGCATCACCTCTTGAAATAAGGCAGACTGGATAGGCGGAGCAAGTTCATGCAACTCTCTAATATGTTTTTTTAGAAGAATTAGGGAGTATCCGCAATGAAATTGATGATCGCCAATCACAAAGATTGAATGCTCAAATTCGTGGATGAAGTAAGGATTTTTACCGCTTCTCCAGAGCGTGACACGCTCACAGATGAGGCATGGCTCATGTTGTTCTGTCATGTACCCTTGTAATGATGGATAAAAGGTGATTTTGTCATTCTCGCTTATCTGTCACCCAAGAAAAACACAAACACTTAGCTGTTTACAGTATAGAATAAACGGCAAATTAAGTGTAAAAGCGTTTGCGTAGCCCACCGCTACGCGTAGTGTCTGTCTACGACACGCTACACGAACGCAGAGAAGGTATCGCCACTTGCAAACTTTAGTTGTCTAAGTTACTCCCACATAATACTAATTCTTGTTAACTTAAAAGAATGCTAATTAATGCTGAACTCCTACTGCAATACCAACGTTGTAAACGCCGAACTTTTCTAGATATCCACGGTGACAAAAGTCAGCGCGATGCACCCAATGAGTTGCTGCGAAAACTGCAACAAGACAAAATCGCTCATCAGCTAAGTGCTTTGGCACAAATGACTTACCACCAACCAGATTATTCTTATGGAAACTGGGAAATAGCAGAGCAGGCAACTTTAGAACTGATGGAGCGTGGCGTTGAGTATATTTATAAAGGAGTGCTGCTAGCAAATTATTCTGACGAATATACCTTGCTGAGTCGGCCAAATTTACTCGTCAAACAGCCAGGACAGTCTCGTTTTGGAGATTGGATGTATGTCCCGGCTAGTATTGAACTAGGTAAGCGCCCTAAGCAAGAATATCAAGTTGTCGCTGCATTTCATACTCAAGTCTTGGCAACAGTGCAGGGAGTTGTACCAGAAGCTGCTTTGCTGATACTGCGAACCAAAAACACCAACTATACGGTGGATTTATTTAAATGGATTCCACGGATGCAGCAAATTCTGGAGGAGTTTATTGAAGTTTTAGAGTTACCGACTCCGCCAGAGGTGTTTATTTCTCGGCAAAAGTGCAATTTTTGCCATTGGTATAGTCAATGTTATGCGATCGCTCAATCTGAAAAACATCTCTCACTATTACCAGGCGTAACACCTCTTCGCTACACTCAACTCCAAGACGTAGCCATCACCACACTAGAATCTCTTGCTAATACCAGTCCCAGCACCTTAGAAAATCTAGTTGGTTTCGACCCGAAAGTAGCACCTAAACTAGTAGTGCAAGCTCAATCTGCATTGGAAAAACGACCCCTAGTTTTACCCTATCCGCTACCAATAGAAGATATTACATTCACAGCACCCATAGAGCTTTACTTTGATATTGAGGCACAGCCAGACTTAGATTTAAATTATCTTTTGGGGGTTTTGGTCGTTGATAGACTTGCCAATACAGAACGGTTTTATTCGTTTTTAGCAGATAAGCCAGAAGACGAAGAATTAGTTTGGCAGCAATTTTTGGATTTAGTTTGGCAATATCCCGAAGCGCCAATTTATCATTTTTGTGTCTACGAGTTTGATACAGTCAAACGCCTAGCAAAGCTTTACAACACTCCCTACGCCTCAGTGCGTCCTGTACTGAATCGATTTGTGGATGTGTATGAACAATTAACCCAAAGTGTAGCATTACCGGTAGAAAGTTATGCCCTCAAAGCGATCGCGCGTTGGTTAGGATTTGAGTGGCGGGAAAAAGAAGCTAGTGGTGCCAAATGTATTTACTGGTACGATCAGTGGCTAGAAACTGGCGATCGCACCTTACTAGAAATTATCCAAAGCTACAACGAAGATGACTGCCGCGCTACCCACAGAGTAAAAGACTGGCTTGTAAACTTTTTTCAGGAAGAATATGGTTTGCGACTAGCTTAAGTGATTTCGTATTTTATAAAGGTTTTCAATTTGTTGGAATACAGATTATTTTTAGCAGCGCACAGATGTGTAGCGCTATATTCTTCAGCATGATATCTTATTTGTTAATTTTACACTCTAACAAAAAACTCTATGCAGCTAATTAAGAAAACCTTCGCAATTCCACGAATTATTTACTTATTTATCCCGATTCTAATTATCAGTTTTTTATTAACAAAATTACCATTAAGTGCTGTTGAAGTTAGTAGCATAGAGTTTATCGGTGAAGCTACTTTACCGAAAGGTTTAATCTTTAAGAAAACTGAAGTTGGAGGTTTATCTGGAATTACTTATGATACAAAAAACAATCTTTATTATGCCATTTCTGATGACCGTGGACAAAAAGCTGCTGCCCGCTTCTACACCATAAAAATAGATTTAAGCAAGGGCTATCTAAAAAAAAGCGGAGTTATTCCTATAGATGTTACCACATTATTAAATGAAACCGATCAAAGATTTCGCCCCACTGAAACTGATACAGAAGGTATTGCATTAACTAATAAATCAACGATATTTATTTCTTCTGAAGGCGACGCTGCAAAACTAATTAATCCTTTTATTAAAGAATTCTCACTATCTTCTGGTAAAGAAATCACAACACTTCGCATCCCAAACAAATTTTTGCCAGATAAAGCTGGTAAACAAGGTATTCGCAACAATTTGGCTTTTGAAAGCCTCACCATCACACCCGATAAAAAGAATCTATTTACAGCCAGCGAAAATGCTCTCATTCAAGATGGTGTTGCCGCTAAACCTAACATCGGTAGTCCTTGCCGGATTTTGCAATACAACTTACTCAACAGCCAGCCAGAAAAGGAGTTTCTTTACCAGACAGAACCAGTTTCACCCTTTTTGAACCTGACTGGCAAATTTGCTAGTGGATTACCTGATTTACTTGCTCTCGATAATCAAGGGCACTTCCTAAGTTTAGAAAGGTCTTTTACTGGTTTAGGATTTGCTATTTCCCTATTTCAGATTTCTCTAGAACAAGCTGATGATATTCATCACATAGATAGTCTTTTAGCAATTGACTTCAAAAATATTAAACCAGTTCAGAAAAAACTACTGTTAGATTTGAGAACCCTAGATGTAATGCTAGACAACATCGAAGGCTTAACTCTTGGGCCTAAACTACCCGATGGTCAACAATCATTAATTCTTGTGAGTGATAACAATTTTAACTCACTACAACGTACTCAGATACTAGCCTTTAAAATGAAAATTGAAACACCACTGATCAGATTATTACGCCGTTTCCTGCCGAATTTCAATCGTTAACTGTACACAACCATCTCCCCTTTGCTGCTATTTAGTTGTTTCTACTTATTCCTGTGTATTCACGGAATCTACTAGGTAACTTTATCTAGCCTATTCGTAGTTTACGTGTAATTTCTCAACCGTATTCCTTAATAAATATGTTACATAATATTTAAGAAATTTTGCAGGCAGATTAACTGGAATGGCAGTATATTATTAATTTCCAACAAATTCTGATATTTTTAGATTTAAATTTAGTACTTAACTAGACTGATTAAACTAATTTGCCAAAAATATTTTTCATAAATGATTTTTATGCCACAAAAAAAAATTGAGAATATGGTAGGGCAAAAAGCAGAATTAGACGATTATATTGGACAGTTTTTAAATAATCGCTATTTAATCAGAGATTTGATCGGCAAAGGAGGGATGGGGAGAGTTTATTTAGCAGAAGATACTGCTAAAGGTGGTATGCCGATCGCAATCAAAATTTTATCTCTCAGTTTGGCGAATCAGCAAATGTCCCAACGCTTTGCCAGAGAGATTTTTATTGGCGCTCAATTGGGTCGTAAAAGTAAACATATTGTTCGCATCTTAAGTTATGGCGTTACTGAGGATAAAACCCCCTACTATGTAATGGAATATCTCCAAGGAAAAAATCTCAAACAAATCCTCAAAATTCAGCCCTTAACAATATCGAAATTTTTGGAAATTTGTAATCAAATTTGTTTAGGCTTACAATGTGCCCATCAAGGTATTAGCCTCAAAGGAGAGATTTATCCCATTGTTCATAGAGATATAAAACCCGAAAATATATTCCTTAGTGAAGATAGCAAAGAAGGAGAAATTGTTAAAATACTCGATTTTGGCATCGCCAAATTTTTAACAGAACGAAGTGGGATGACTCTGACAGATTCTTTTATTGGTAGTTTACCTTACTGTTCTCCAGAACACATGGAAGGGCGCAAATTGCTAGATGTGCGCTCTGATATTTACAGTTTGGGAGTACTAATGTTTGAGATGCTAGCAGGAAAACATCCATTTCAGACAAAAAGTAACTCCTTTGGTACTTGGTATCAAGCGCATCGCTTTCAAATGCCACCTACAGTTGAAGAAGTTAACCCGCAAGTCAAAGTACCGCAGATATTAGAAAAACTATTGATGAGTTGTTTAGCAAAAGAAGTAAGCGATCGCCCGCAAAATATCAACCAAATATTAGAAGCTTTAGAAAAGGTTAATAGTCATATTAATGATGTTATTGCTAACAATAGTAGTGAAATTCTTAAAGCCTCAGTTCCAGTTCAATTAGTACCGGCAACATTCTTGTCAGAACAAGAATGTTTACAGAAAAATTGGCCTAAGAACAAACCAATTGGCGCAATTGGTTTTCCTCATTTATTACAAACTCCTCAAAGACCTATACCAACTTTTTGGGCGATGTTGCCCAAACAAGAGATTGCAAAATTTTTGAATAAAGTACATAGCACTGAATTTATTAGTAAAATTAATGTATATCCGATGCTATTGTGGGTAACAGTCCTATACGATGCTCAGCCTTCTATGACTAAGTGGCTACCTTATTTTCTAGATTTGAAAGATAATAAAGGGCAGAATATAGCACGTAGTTTAGCAGAGGTAGGCTACTATCATCTACTATTTTTTCCTCTAGAAGAGCCAAACCGTTGCTCCCATGTAACAACCTTAAGTCTCACTGCTAATCAGCGTCAGCAACTTGTAGACTGGTTAGATATGAGTCAACGGTCAAATGAATTAATTTTGTCTAATCAAGCTAAAAATCTTCTAAAAACAGAGTACGAAAAACTAAAATTAGACATTTTACAAAAGTTAGCCGTAGATCATAAAGCTGAGAAAGAAGGGTTAAAAAATTGGATGGATAAATTCTTGGAGATTTTTTTTAAACTTTTATCGCGTTCTTAAAAGTGCGTAATTAAAATACTTGCTACCATTTACCTAATTATATTCTTCTTATGTGTGTATTGCTAACTTTAAATATACTCAGCAGCAGAGGTGAATAAAGTGAATCAAAGCCCATTTACATCTCCAAGTAGTACGGGCTTACTTGCCAATCGTTACCAACTGAAGCAATTAATTGGTAGCGGTGGTATGGGTGAAGTTTTCTTCGCAAATGATATTTTGTTAGGAGGTATACCAGTTGCTATCAAGTTTTTAACTCAGACTGTTGTCGATAGCAAGATGCAACAAGACTTTGCTCGTGAAGCTTTAATGAGCGCAGCCTTGAGTCAAAAGAGCTTACACATAGTGCGGGCGTATGATTATGGCGTGAATGAGAAAGGAAAACCATACTATGTGATGGAATATCTATGCGGTAAGAGTTTAAAGGACTTAATTCCGCTATCATTGTCGATGTTTTTGACTCTTTCCCGCCAAATTTGTTTGGGCTTACAGTGTGCCCATCAAGGCATTAATATTGACGGCAAAATTTGTCCGTTGGTTCATAGAGATATTAAGCCTGCCAATATATTAGTTATTCCCGATCCGATATTAGGTCAGTTAGTTAAAATTCTCGATTTTGGGATTGCTAGATTTTTAAATTATGCCTCAACAGCTAGTACAAGCAGGGGATTTAATGGCACTTTACCCTACTGTTCTCCAGAACAGCTAGATGGAGAAAAATTAGACAGTCGCTCTGATATTTATAGCCTGGGTGTGATGATGTTTGAAATGCTCACAGGCAAAAAACCTTGGGAACCAGAAACTGATTACTTTGGTGCTTGGTATAAAGCACATCAGTTTGAACAACCCAAAACGATCGCAGATGTTAAACCAACTCTGAAAATCCCTCAGAAGCTAAATAGTTTAATCATGTCTTGTCTGGCAAAAAAAGCAAGCGATCGCCCACAAAATATCGCTCAAATTTTGCAAGTATTAAATAGCTTAGAACAATCTAATTCTACCAGTTTACCAACAAATTTATCCTCTAATCCCATCCTTAGCCATCCCCTAGATTCTGGATTACCAATTGCAGTAGAACAAAGCTGCCGACAACTTTTGTGGCCTCCAAATAAACCAATTCAAGAAATTGTTTTTCCTCAGCTTATAGATACTGCACAAGAATCTATGACCGCACTATGGTTGATGTTGCCTAAACAAGAAATCAAAAACTATGCTCTTTCTACCCGTTACAACCAGTTTATCTTCATGACATCCCCTCACCCAATGCTGTTGTGGGTAACTGTACTCTACGATCGGCAATTAGCTCCTAAGTGGCTACCATGTTACTTAGATATGCAAAATCCCCAAAATCTTAGGCTGGTAAGTCTACTGGCTGAAAATGAACACTATCCTTTGATTTTCTTTACTCTGGAAGCACCACATTCCTACGCCAACGTCCTCAGCAGTCGTATTGAGCCAACTCAGCGACAAATGTTGAAAACCTGGGTACAACAAACTCATAGCCTACCACCAGCTTCTAAGTCCCAAGTCAGCAAACAGCTATTAAAGGAGCAGTATAAACAAATGCAATCCCGGATGTTGCAGCATCTGGAATCTAAGCCCCAGGTTGTGTTATCAAGGTCTATTTAACGGTAAATTCACACCTTGGAGAGACGGAATAAAAATAATTTCTAATTTCCTACTCCAAAATGCTTGACAAGCAGAAAAAAAATAGTGATAATAGCAAAGTTGACCAAACAAGGGACTGTAGTTCAATTGGTTAGAGCACCGCCCTGTCACGGCGGAAGTTGCGGGTTCGAGCCCCGTCAGTCCCGTTCTAAATTTATAAGTAGTGAATCACCGAAGTTCGGTGATTTTTGATTTGGAATTCCCCAAAAGGATTGACCCAGAATTGAGGGTTTGAATATAAGCTACATTTATCATGCTTTGCGAAAGAGAGAATTAACTGTGACTGTTAGAGTCCGTATTGCGCCGAGTCCAACCGGAAATTTACATATTGGTACAGCTAGAACGGCTGTATTTAACTGGTTATTTGCCCGTCACCACGGCGGAAAATTTATCCTGCGAATAGAAGATACAGACCTAGAGCGATCGCGTCCCGAATACACCGACAATATTCTTGAAGGATTAAGCTGGCTAGGACTGAACTGGGATGAAGGGCCATTTTTCCAATCTCAACGCCTGGATCTTTATAAAGAAGCAGTACAAAAACTGCTAGATCAAGGATTAGCCTATCGCTGCTACACCACCAGCGAAGAACTAGAAGCGCTAAGAGAAGCCCAAAAAGCGAGAGGTGAAGCTCCCCGCTATGACAACCGTCACCGCAACCTCACACCAGAACAACGCGCTGCTTTTGAAGCAGAAGGTCGTTCTTATGTGATTCGCTTCAAAATCGAAGATGGGCGGGAAATTGTCTGGAATGACCTAGTAAGAGGAAAAATGTCTTGGCGAGGTAGCGATTTAGGTGGTGATATGGTCATCGCCCGCGCCTCAGAAGAGGGTAGCGGTCAACCACTGTATAACTTTGTCGTTGTAGTAGATGACATCGATATGCAAATCACCCATGTGATTCGCGGAGAAGACCACATCGCCAACACCGCCAAGCAAATTTTGCTGTATGAAGCAATGGGTGCAAAAATCCCAGAGTTTTCCCACACGCCCTTGATTTTGAACATGGAAGGGCGCAAGCTTTCTAAGCGGGATGGAGTTACTTCTATTTCTGAATTTCAGAAAATGGGCTTTACTGCTGAAGGCTTGGTAAATTACATGACATTGCTGGGTTGGTCGCCACCAGACTCGACACAAGAAATATTTACCTTAGAAACAGCAGCTAAAGAGTTTGGCTTTGAGCGTGTAAATAAAGCAGGTGCAAAGTTTGACTGGGACAAGCTGGATTGGTTGAACAGTCAATATATCCACAATACACCAGTAGATAAACTCACAGATTTACTCATACCCTTTTGGGAAGCGGCTGGCTATAAATTTGATGGTGGAAGAGATCGCGCCTGGTTAGAACAACTTGTAACTTTAATTAGCCAGAGTTTAGCTCGTTTAGTAGATGCAGTACCTCAAGGCCAACTGTTTTTTAGCGATACAGTTGAATTTAGCGAAGAAGGCAGTACACAGCTAAAGCAAGAAGGTTCTACTGCTGTCCTTGAGGCGATTGTCACAGCTTTAGAAAATCAGCCGCAACTCTCGGAAGCCGCCGCTCAGGACATAATCAAACAAGTGGTGAAAGAGCAAAAAGTCAAAAAAGGCTTGGTAATGCGATCGCTCCGAGCAGCCTTAACTGGAGATGTTCATGGCCCCGACCTCATTCAATCTTGGTTACTACTAAATCAGATTGGTTTAGACAAGTCGCGTTTGAGCCGGGCAATAACAGAAGCTAATTAGCAATTACTTCCAGATTTTAGAAATATTTTAGATTATAGGGGCGCACAAGGGTGTGCCCCTATCTATAAGGTAGAGCAACTATAAGAACAACAAATCATTGACTAATTACTAATGAATTATCCCCAATTTCAAATCTAAAATAGGTAGTCAATTCTCCCCACATTGGGAACTTGGTGTGTAAAATTCATGTCTTCAGAACCACTTAGAAGCGAACGTAATTACAATGCCGACAAAAGCGCTCAATAGAGGGATGAGATTATCGTTGATGATAGTTACGCTCTTCATCACATCGACAGTTAACGCTGTGACTGATGCTCAGGAAGCGCCAACGATATTTGGAGATGTAACTATTAGTCCCCAGTTTTCGCCAGACCCCCTGACAGTTCGCGGGATGAGTGGTGGTTCAATATCTGGGAGTAAAGTAGGTGTCAGAAGTGAAACAGCCACTGGCCCTTGTACCGGATTTGTTGATGAAACACCAGACCACACATTAGCGTTAACAAGTAAATTTGACTACCTAAAGTTGCAAGTGCAAAGTCCTGAAGACACCACCATAATTATCAAGGGGCCAGGTGGTACTTGGTGTAATGACGATTTTGATGGCAAAAATGCTGGCATTGTTGGTGAATGGCTAGCTGGAAGTTACCAAATTTGGGTTGGTTCCTACGAAAAGGGTAAGTATCTTCCTTACACTCTCAAAATTACAGAAGTTAAGTAGGGTATTGGGCAGAAGAGGCCAGGGAGCAGGGGGAAGGGAGAGTACTGGGGAAAAGGC
>NZ_JACKZS010000012.1 GCF_014222285.1 Nostoc sp. UCD121 | reverse complement strand
ACTCCTCACTCATCACGGGCTAAACGCCCCGCTACCGCTAACAGCACTCATTATTTAAGTTTGCCCGAACGCATCAATTCCCGCCCTTTACCGCCTGTGGAAATAGTCGATATGCGGCAAGAGTTGCAGCAGGGAAATCGTTCTATATTTAGTAGATCCCTGCAAGAAGCTTTGCACCAGTTGCAAGAGAGAAAACAACAGGGAATTTTATTTATCCATCGTCGGGGACACAGTACTTTTGTCTCTTGTCGCAGTTGTGGATATGTTTTGGAATGTCCGCATTGTGATGTGTCGCTGGCGTACCACCACACCGAAGAAAAAGCGCCGGAATTATTGCGCTGCCATTATTGTAACTATGCGCGATCGCATCCCAAATTCTGCCCCGATTGTAGTTCCCCTTACCTGAAATTTTTCGGTAGCGGTACTCAGCGAGTAACGCAGGAATTAGCACGACAGTTCCCAGAGTTGCGCTTGATTCGTTTTGATAGCGATACCACCCGTAACAAAGGTTCACACCGGACTCTCCTCACCCAGTTTGCTAACGGCGAAGCAGATTTATTAGTAGGTACGCAAATGCTCACCAAAGGTTTGGATTTACCACAGGTGACACTTGTGGGCGTTGTCGCCGCCGATGGATTGCTAAATTTATCAGATTATCGCGCCAGTGAACGGGCATTTCAAACCTTGACTCAAGTCGCTGGACGTGCTGGTAGAGGCGATGATCCGGGGAGGGTGATTGTACAAACTTACACTACAGAACATCAGGTAATTGCAGCAGTGCGATCGCACGATTATCACTCTTTCTCCCAAGCTGAGTTAGAACAACGCCAAGCCCTCAATTATCCTCCTTATGGGCGGTTAATTTTGTTGCGCTTAAGTAGTCTCGATCCCATTCAAGTGCAAAATACAGCGCAAATCATTGCCACAGCCTTGAGTACAGAAGAAGAATTCGAGATATTAGGCCCAGCACCAGCGAGTATTTTACGAGTAGCTAATCGTTATCGCTGGCAAATATTGATTAAATTTGCTCCCGATGCATTACCACAATTGCCAGATTGGGAAGAAGTGCGATCGCTTTGTCCTTCGTCTGTTAGCCTAACTATTGATGTAGACCCATTAAATATTATGTGAATTATGTGAATTACACGAAAAAATTCCGATCGTCAATAGTGCCAATTCTTAAACTATCTGCGATCGCGGTATTTGTCGCACCCAGAAGATTGACAGCACGAGCCACCTACCTTGATGTGAATGAATCTAGTGGTTCATGTCATTATTTCTGAAAGGTTAAGGTGTTCTCTGTTATTGCGGGTTGATCCCACCATGAAGCCCAGGCTGAAACCGATCGCACTGCTAAGATCAGAGACTCAGCAGCAATACCTTTCAGGCAGTAACCTTGGCCCCTACCTGCAATTAACCCGTTACCATCAACGCCAATATCGCAATCAGCCGATTTGCCAACGTTGAGGCATTAATCACTTCTCCTCCTGGGACAAACAAATTCAATAATATTAATCCTGTCGCTGCCAGAGTGATCCCCAATACTGCTTTCCGACTCAATCGAGAATCTGCTAAGAAAATTGTCCCTGTATAGAGGTAGACAAATACGTACTCAGGTGGTGTCAAATATTCTAAGCCTATGACAATCGCCTTTGCGATCGCTATTAGCCCATAAGTCTCCCCACGCCTATTTATAGCTTCTCTCATAGCGACTAATCGGCTTAATATTGTCATTTCTGATTTACTAAAAAATCTTTATCTTACAATCTTTACAACTATTTAATTCAGCGATTATGATTTATCTGCAATCTATATCTACAAATAATCACTTGAGTATTAACCCGAAAATTACAATTGTCCAGATGCAAAAAAGGGGACTGGGGGCTGAGGATTGGGAACTGGGTAGTTGTCCACAAGGGCCAGAGTATCTAACACAACCTTCCCATCCCGTCATTTATTTAATAAAATCCTTTTAAATATTTATATTCTTTGAACGTAGCAAACTTCCAAAATGTATTGTATAAACAAATAATACTAACTAGCAAAATAGATGAATTAAAATTAAATATTAAATATTTTTAACAATAAGTTAAACAAGTATCTGGATAGCAATAACTGAAAATAGTAAATCCAGATTAAAAAATGGCGGTGATATGAGATATCACTAAATTCCTCCAACTCAAATACTTCAACAGTTAATCTGTTATTTCTAATAATTGGCTTGCTAGCACTTAAATTTTACCCTGCGCGAAATATATGGGACAAGGTTTTTTGCAAATTGGCTTAACGCTGTGTATTGTCATAGCAATTACTCCGCTACTCGGTAGATACATTGCCCGTGTCTTCTTGGGAGAAAGAACACTGCTGGATTTTTTAATGAACCCCATAGAGCGAAGTATGTTCGTACTAGCGGGTGTTCGCAGAAAAGATGATATGACGGGTTCGCAGTATATCCGGGCTGTACTGTACAGCAACCTGATTATGGGTATTTCAGTGTATTTACTGTTATATTTTCAGAGGCTCTTGCCCTGGAATCCTAACGGTTTTGGTGCTACCAGTTGGGATGTATTACTGCATACAACCATTTCCTTTGTAACGAATACCGACCAGCAGCACTATGCTGGTGAGACAACCTTAAGCTATTTTAGCCAGGTAGCGGCTTTAGGTTTTTTGATGTTCACCTCCGCAGCCACCGGTTTATCTGTGGGAATTGCCTTTATTCGCGGGTTGACGGGTAGAAGGCTAGGAAACTTTTATGTCGACCTTGTCCGTGGAATTACGCGCATATTGCTACCGATTTCGATTATTGGAGCGATCGCTTTGCTTGTCACAGGTGTACCACAAACATTAGCGAAGACTATGGATGTGAGAACCTTAGAAGGCGGGACACAATATCTTGCCAGAGGCCCGGTGGCATCCTTTGAAATGATCAAACTTTTGGGCGAGAATGGCGGTGGCTTTTTTGGCGTAAACTCAGCACATCCTTTTGAAAATCCCAATGGCGCTTCTAACTTGATAGAAATGATCGCCATGATTTCTATCCCCGCAGCGTTGATTTACACCTACGGTATATTCGCCAACAACATCAAACAAGCTTGGCTACTTTTTTGGATGGTGTTTGTGATTTTTGTCGTTCTGGTAGGAGTGACAGCCGTGGGAGAATTGCAAGGTAATCCCCTAGTTAATAACGCCTTTGGATTAGAACAACCCAATTTAGAGGGGAAAGAAGTTCGCTTTGGCTGGTTACAAACGGCATTTTGGGCAGTTATGACTACTGCTACTATGTCTGGCGCTGTGAATGGGATGCACGATTCTTTGATGCCTCAAGGAATATTTTCGACTCTGTTCAACTTGTTTATCCAAGTTATTTGGGGTGGACAGGGCACTGGAACAGCTTACTTATTTATTTACTTAATTCTTACAGTGTTCCTAACTGGACTAATGGCAGGACGCACTCCAGAGTTTTTAGGACGCAAAATTGAAAAACGCGAAATTGTCCTTGCCAGCGTCGTGTTGTTGATTCACCCAATTCTAGTTTTGATTCCCAGTGCGATCGCCCTGGCTTATCCCATCTCCCTTTCTGGAATTAGTAACTCTGGCTATCACGGTATTTCTCAAGTAGTTTATGAATACGCCTCAGCCGCCGCAAATAATGGCTCCGGCTTGGAAGGGTTGAGAGATAACACCCTGTGGTGGAACTTGAGTACTTTAGTTAGCTTAATAGGAGGACGCTACATTCCGATAATTGCCATCCTGCTGTTAGCTGACGGTATGTCTCGCAAACAACAAGTACAAGAAACCCTTGGTACCCTCAGAACTGATTCTCTAGTATTTACTGGTATCACTGCTGGAGTGACATTGATTTTGGGAGTATTGACTTTCTTTCCCGTTTTAGCTTTAGGCCCCATAGCTGAGGGTTTGAAACTAGCATCTGGCAATTAGAAAATTTATGAGTTATAAGTCTGGAATTAAGAGAATACCAAAAAATAAATAAATTATCCTGTTTTGTAGGGGAGCCAGTGCTTTGTGCTGAATCCATCGCTGTAGGAGGGTTTACTACCGTAGGCGACTGGTGTTAGCGAGTCTTGTCTACGACACGCTATTCGCGTTCGATCGTCCGTCCTTTTGGTGATAATCGAACGCGAATAGCGGTAGGTAGGAACGAGCATCGCTTTGGCATTGTGTTAGCGATCGCATAGCGTGCCCTAAAGGTTGGATCTATTTTTTATTGGAAACTCCTAACTACTAACTCCTAACTCCTAATTTTTAACTTTTAACTCCTAACTTTATTCATGAATCAAGTGGCAACTAACTTCAGAGCTAGACGGCCAAATCCTCGTTCTGGCGATCGCCGTCAAGGACGTAAAAAAGCAAGGACAAGTAAAAAGTGGCTGTACTTAAGGGCAATTAGAGATGCTTTTGTCAAGCTCAACCCTAAGTATGTAATCAAAAATCCAGTAATATTTGTGGTTTGGGTGGGGACAATCATCATTCTATTGCTAACGATTGATCCCAATTTATTTGGCCCAGACCTACAAAAGAACCCACAACTTTTCAATGGCTTACTGTCGGGAATTTTATTCTTTACAGTTTGGTTTGCCAATTTTGCCGAAGCAGTGGCAGAAGGGCAGGGTAAAGCTAAAGCTGATGCCTTGAGATTAACGAAATCAGAAGCGATCGCTAAAAAACTCGCTCCCGACGGCACAATTAGTGAAGTTTCATCCACCAGCCTGAGACAGGGCGATAACATCTACGTTATTGCTGGCGATATCATTCCCGCCGATGGCGAGGTAATTATGGGCATTGCCTCAGTAGATGAATCGGCAATTACTGGAGAATCTGCACCAGTATTAAAAGAATCAGGCTCAGATGTTTCCAGTTCTGTCACTGGTGGGACGCGGATTATCTCAGATGAATTAATTATCCGGATCACTACTGACCCCGGTAAAGGCTTTATTGACCGGATGATTGCCTTAGTAGAAGGGGCAGAACGCAGCAAAACACCCAATGAAATTGCCTTGACAGTATTGTTAGCAGTTCTCAGCTTAGTGTTTTTGTTAGTCGTGGTAACTCTGCCCGCATTTGCTTACTATGTCAACAGTCCAGTCAGCGTACCAACTTTAATTGCCCTATTAGTGGCATTAATTCCTACAACCATTGGCGGCTTACTCAGTACCATCGGTATTGCTGGTATGGATCGAGTTGCCCAATTTAACGTCATTGCCACTTCAGGAAAAGCAGTCGAAGCCTGCGGTGATGTAAACACTTTAGTTCTTGACAAGACAGGTACAATTACCCTCGGCAACCGTTTGGCGGAAGAGTTTATCCCTATCAACGGTCATTCAATATCAGAAATTGCTAATGTTGCGTGGGCGGCTAGTGTCTTTGACAATACACCAGAAGGTAAATCCATTATTCGACTGGCAGAAAAACTAGTAGCACGGTTTGATTTCGATTCCAACCAGGCAGAAGGAGTTGATTTTTCCGCCAAAACACGGATGAGTGGGACTAACTTACCTGGTGGGTATGAGGCAAGGAAGGGAGCAGTAGAAGCCATTAAAGGATTTGTCCGTTCTCGCAACGGACGCGATACGCCAGAATTGGATGCTGCCTACGAACGAGTTTCTCGCCTGGGAGGTACACCCCTAGCAGTTAGCCTAGATAACGAAATCTATGGGGTTATTTATCTCAAAGATATAGTTAAACCTGGTATCCGCGATCGCTTTGAGCAACTGCGACGAATGGGAGTGCGTACCATCATGCTAACTGGAGACAACCAAATTACAGCTTCTGTCATTGCTAAAGAAGCTGGAGTGGATGACTTCATCGCTGAAGCCACACCAGAAGACAAAATCAGTGTCATTAAAAAGGAACAAGCAGCAGGTAAACTAGTTGCCATGACGGGAGATGGGACTAACGATGCTCCCGCATTAGCCCAAGCTAACGTCGGCGTTGCCATGAATACAGGGACGCAAGCTGCAAAAGAAGCCGCCAACATGGTGGATTTGGACTCCGATCCGACAAAGCTGATCGATATCATTAGCATTGGTAAACAATTGTTGATTACTCGCGGAGCTTTGATGACATTTTCTATCGCTAATGATATTGCTAAATACTTTGCAATTATCCCAGTGATATTTGTCACTGCTAATCTACAAAGCCTGAATATTATGAATTTGACTAGCCCTAAATCTGCTGTACTATCAGCACTGATTTATAATGCTTTGATTATTCCAGCTTTGATTCCCTTGGCATTGAAGGGTGTGCGGTTTAGACCACTGACAGCTAATCAGCTACTCCAACGTAATATCTTAATTTATGGCTTAGGTGGAGTGATTGCGCCATTTATCGCCATTAAGTTGATAGACATACTGATTACAGTTGTAGGTTTGGCTTAAGGATAGGAAGAGTAAAGACATTGCAAAACCAGCGCATCTTGACCAAAGTAAAATAATAAACATTTTTACTTTTACCTGTTGAGAGAGAGAAGCAAAATAATATGAATAAACAGGTCGATGTTTGGGAAAAGCTTCTGTCGCTAAATCTGATACAGGCGATGTTCTTTGTTTGGTCGGAATTGCGTCAACAACACTCACCACTCGCTATTTTTATCCTGCTGTGCTTGAATGTGGTAATTGCCCCAGATATTTATGCTGTTAGCAGCAGCATCTTTGAACAACGTTCTAATTGAGTAAAAGAATTAAAATTAAAAATTAATTTTAGTAATAATTGGAAAAGTTTTTATGGCTATTATTCGAGAAACTATCAGAGCAATTTTTATAACTCTAATGCTTTGGTTGTTGACTGCAATCATCTATCCTCTGATCATTCTTGTAGTGGGTCAAGTTTTTTTACCCTATCAAGCGAATGGCAGCATTATGCTGAATCTAAATAATGAACCAATTGGTTCAGCTTTAATTGGTCAACTATTCACATCCGAGCGATATTTCCATGCTCGTCCCAGTACTGTTAGATATAGCCAAGGAAAAAAGGCAAGGCCAACTGGCATATCTGGAGCCAGCAATCTCGCTGCTAGCAATCCAGAACTACTAAAGCGGATTCTAGAAGAGGCAAATCAATTGCGAGACGAAAATCTTCAACCGATTGCTGATATGATTTATACCTCTGGTTCTGGTTTAGATCCGCATATTTCCTTCAAAGCAGCACGGCAGCAATTGACGCGGGTTGCTGGTGCGCGGGGAGTCAAAGAAGATGAGATCCTACGTTTAATTAACAAGTATACCGATGACAGATTTTTATGGATTTTTGGTGAGCCGGGAGTCAATGTTCTCCGATTGAATTATGCTCTTGACTTGCAAGATATTAATCGTCAGCAAAATCAATAAATGGGAAATGGGAATTGGGAATTGAGCAAAACAAGTCAGATTTACCTCAACCCTAGCTATCCGCTAACAGCACTCATAAGGGGCATAGATAAAGCGTCGTTTTCCGATGAAATAGGATTGCGATAGAAACCAAGAATCAAATGTCAGATAATAATACTGGTTCCAATGGCACTGCACCTTTAAATTCTGGATGAAGCTGATGAAATAGTGGTAGTCGATGTCACGCCGGAAACACTGCAAGAACGGTTATTAGAAGGCAAGATTTATGCACCCCAAAAAATCCAACAATCTCTCGATAATTTTTTCCAACGCCGTAACCTGATTGCTTTGTGGGAGTTGGCTTTGCGCGAAGTAGCAGACAAAGTAGAAGAAAAAGCGATTGCGCTTCGCGCACGCTTTGCGATCGCTACTATCCCCAATGGACAATCCTGTAATATTCATGAGCGCGTTTTAGTGTGCATATCCACGTATCCCAACTCAGTACAGTTGTTACGCCGAGGTGCGAGGTTAGCTAGCTACATGAATGCCCCGCTTTATACTTTGTTTGTTGCCGATCCAGAACGGTTCCTCACTAAGGAGGAAAGCCTACACATCCACACTTGTGAGAAACTCTGCAACGAATTTGAAGGTACTTTTCTTCGTGTTACTAACAGTAACGTAGCTAATGCGATCGCAGAAGTCGCCGAGAAATATCGGATTACCCAAATTGTAATTGGAGAGAGTCAGCGAACCTCCTTCGGAGGCGCTTTGCTAACGCGCTGGCAAATGCTCTTCAAAGGATCTTTGACGCAAAAATTGGTACGCTTGCTCAAAAATATCGATTTGCATATCATTGCCAGCGAAAAAATGGTTTCATCCAAATAGGAGATCAAATTTCCCCAAAAACTTCAGGAGTAAAGCTTCCATGCAGACCATAGGGGATATGATGCTTGAGATGTAGCCGTGCGATTGTTCCTTTAGAGAAATCACTAGCATCCAAAATTACCAAATCTGAGCGATGATGGGCAGCATCATAAACTAAAGCTAATACCCAACCATCATCTTCCTTTTCAGAACCTGGGCGCGGGACAAAAATCGGTTCACCCATAAAACCACGGGGTGCAGCACTCCAAAATTGCCTTTCCCCAGACTCTAAATCAATTTTCAGCAATGCTTGTAAGGGAGCATTACCACTCTCTGCATGAGCCGCACCTATATATAGATATCGATAAGCATGTCCCACATTCGCCGGATGGATGCTAGGAAATTCGCAACATCGGCTCTCAATCAATTCTCGCCGCACTGTCCCATCCTTTAGATTCAGAGAAAATCGCCAAAGTTGCCCAGGTGAAAGCGCCTCAAAATCAACTTGTCGAAAATCACTTTCGGGTTCCACTTCTGGTAAATCTTGGTAACAAATGGAGTCAATCAGAACTTCCTCTCCTACCTCAAAAGCATTAACGTGGTGGAAAACGAAACCCGACTGAGTTTCCAGAAATTTTATCTCTTCTTGCCCTTCTTTGGGGAAGCGGGGAATAATTATAATTTTAGTTGGCTGATTTGGCTGAAATTTGATACATTCTCCTGCCGCACGTATTCCCAAGGCAAAAGGTATGGGATTAAATGCGACCGGATTTTGAAAGAAGATGCAGTAGCTGGGAGTAATAACAAAATCGTGAATAAAACAGAAACCTGGAACACCATGAGCGTGCTGTCTGATAATTTCACCTGCTGGGTTTAGCTCGAAAATAGTAATTGTGGTAGATAATCCCGGCTTAATCGAGAAATTTACCAGGCAAGGTGCGCCCCCATCTTGGTAACAATTATTTTCCACGCGGGGATGTGCAGCGAAAGCTTCACCTGCTGACAAAGCACCATTAAAATATTCATTTCCCAGGGTTTCAAGAGTATAAGGATCGAGGCAATATGCTTCAGCCGCTTCCCAGAGCGCTAGCAGTTTACCACCCCAATAGATAACATTTGTATTGGCGATATTTTTGAGTTGGAAGTCAAAAATATTAGCTAGCCAACCGCCGGGTTTTTGAGTGCCAAAAGTACCGCGATAGAGGATTTTTCCCGCCTTTTGCTCTGCCAAATAGCCCGTTGTGCGGACAAAGCGATTGCGAAAATGGGCACGACCGTTCGTAAAGGTAATTTTGCTAATCATTCCATCCCCATCAAACGGGTGATGAAGAGGTTGCCCATTCACATCCAGCAAACCGGGGCCATTTCTAAATAGCGTACCTTGTAACTCTGTGGGAATTTGTCCTTCTGTATCATCAATCCAATAATCAAACTCTTGGGTGAGAGATTGATATCCTCCTTGCCAGTCTGCACGGGTATAGGATTTTTCTGCAACTTGGCTTTCTTGACTTTTAAAACTCTGCATATACTTTGTTCTCTTGTTATTTTGTACGAGGATATATAGACACTCAAAATGATTTTTTTGTAGATTTACTACGCTAGTTACTACAACGGTAAGGCAGCACACTGCCTCTAAGTGACGTGAAATTTATTGCACTATTCCACTATTTTCGACTCTGGTTCTCTCACTACCAACTCAGACATCAAATCAGGTAAAAATGCTTGTTCCCCATCTTTGGATGTCTCAGCTTGTTCTTCAGCAGCAGGTAGCCAGTTGATAAATGGTAGAGGTAACAGCGTACTAAGGTTAGTAATTATCACCAATAGCCAAAGTGACTCAAAGTTAGTTGCAGTGATCCCTAACCAATAGGTGATTAATGCCCCCAATGCTTGGGAAACCGTTCCTGCTGAATTAAATACCGACATTAACAAGGCAAATAAAGTTGCTTCCACTCCAGAGGGACAAAGCCTTGCTGCTAGAACCATGACTTGCATAAAGGCAATTTTCCCCATCACAGTGAGAATAAGACTATCGCCCAAACTAAACCAGTGGTCATCTATACCCAACAGCCGGTTTGTGTGAGTTACTAACAACAGCATCGTCATCCCTAACATTGAAGAAAGGACGGTACTCCAAGCAAAAATCACGCGAAAAGGAATGCTTTTGAGGAAACGTTGAAAAATCCAAACACCTGCTAAAGAAGCGAAACTTGTCACCAAGTTTACCCGCCCCAAAAATTCTGGTTCAAAGTGTAATTCGTTGGTGGAGAAGTAGAAAAAGGCTGATTCAGCATTTGGGGTAGCTTGCCAGATGAAGACAAAAGCCGTTGGTAGCCAAATTGTTTTTTGGGTAATAGCTTGGCGTAGCTGCTTCAGTTGATGTTTGATTGGTAAAGGGTTAGTTTGATTACTCTCATTAGTATCTTTACTAACGGGGGACTCAGCAATTAACCAAGCTACCCCTGAGACAATGAGAGGGAATAAGGCGGTAATTCCAAAGACAGTACGGGTAGTAAAGTATTGAAGCAGCAGACCGCTAAAGTATGCTGTTATTAAACCTCCGATCGCAGAAGCACCCCAGCATACAGATTGTAGTGAACCGGCTTTTGCTTGGGATTCACCTCTGGCACGTTCCACAACTAGCGAGTCAACTATCACGTCACTCATGGCGACACTAAGAGAACCAAGAGCGATCGCTAACGTAGCCGCCCAGCTAGTATGAACGATTGTGGCCAGACTCATCCAGGAAGCAGTTCCCAGTATCCCGGATAAAATCAAGTAAGGACGACGACGATAACCAAATATAGGTAAGCCATCAGAGATAAAACCAAACACCGGCTTGATCATCCAAGGTAGGAAGACAATTCCCAATAGCGCCGACACCTGGACTGGACTCAGCAACAGTTCATCTTTGAGGAAAAAGCTCACGGCTAAACGCGATAGCCCTAAAATTCCTTGGACAAAGTAAACGGTGAGAATTGCAATTAACTCCGCATTGGGTTCATTACCCAAGAAGATTTTTTGTGTGAATGAGTCTTTGACCTTGGACAAGCCAGATGATTGAAGCACCATTCGATAAATATTTTTTAAGTTTTATCTACTTTTCTATCATACCGATTCTTAAAAAGCGGGCTTTGTTTATGTGCCCGTAAAGTCCGCAAATTCCATTTGTTATTGCTCAAGTTGATACCGATAAGCATCGTACCCCTACCAACGTATTTGTATAACGGGACTTAAACAAAGGATTAGGGCGAACCTACCGTAAGTAAGCTCGCCCTAACTGTATTTAACTGAATTGTTATCGGAAGTTTTGAAATCCTGTCTACAGCGCTACGCGAAGGTGAAGCCTGGTTTTGTAACCGAGTCAGAAGGGAGACTTCCTGGCTTAGGCATCTACTTATGACAATTGCAAAGCTGACTTTTTCTTGACTCGACCAGTCAGAACTGAAGTAGCCCCCACAAAACCAATCACAAAAACTCCTAATACAGAAGAAGACTCAGGAACTGCTCTAATGACATTACCTGTGATACTCTTGTAGCCAGTGGCGACTGTGTGATTATCTGATTCAAAACCAGTTCCACCAATATTGGTGAATTTAACCTGATCAAAAGTTCCGGCAACATCGTAGAAGTTGATGAACGCATAGGGTTCATTCTTATTTTGATTTTGATATGCCGAATTAGGATTACCGTAGTAGCTGGTGCTGGTGTTATTTGGTAGCTTTGCGATATAACTAACCACATCAGCAGTAGTAATTCTTTCTACAAGATTACCTTTTGAATAAAATTCAAGTACGTTACTAGCATCTCCCGCAGACCACCAAAGTCCAAAGTAACTTTGTGCGGTTGTCAAATTTAAGGTGGAAACCGTTTGACCATTACCCGATCTGTTCGTATCTACATCAAAATATTTGCCTGTTCCACCAGCACCACCATATTGGTCTTTATCTAGGATCAGAGTAGTCGTATAATTACCAACACCATTCCATTGAAAGCCTGTTGCATTGTAACCTGTCGTTAGTGCATCAAAATTTTGCACATTAGCATTAACAAGATTTGATAATTGTGCATTTTGTACGCCTGCGTTTTCTATTGATATGGAAAAAGACGCAGCCGTTGCAGGACGGGTAATAGTAGCTAAAGACAAAACGACACTAGAAGCGATCGCAGACTTCATTAAAAGATTTTTCATTTTACAATCCTTTTTAGTTTTTTAATCTTTCGTGTTCATAGCCTCATTGTGCGATTTAGTTCTAGATTTCAACATCAGAGTGATTACTACTTTTTTAATGTGACTCTATCCAGAGGAAAATGCAGGTTATTAGACTTTATTCAAAGGATAATTACTGATATTATGTGCTTGATATCTATAGCTTTATGTAGAAATTGCAAAGTTATCAGTGCTCAATTGTAAACAAGCTTTATTTATCAAAAGTGCCATTTTTTAATTCGCAGGTAGTTTATATTTTTAGGGTTCTAGGTCAAGAAGGCATGAGGCATTGTCCTATAGCAATTCATGGAAAACTTGTGCTTATACCTTGGCTATTTATAAAAAAGTCCAGATAGAGTATCTGTTTCTTATCTGAAAGATAAAAAAATTGTAAATTTCCTCCAGTCAGCTTGTCACCTGAGTTTTTTGACATAGGTAGTAGCATGAATTAAACTACCTCTTGCAATCAACAAAAGAATCTTGAACAATGCATCCAACCGAAAAAGTTGCTGTTCCTACTCGCGTTATCGGTTTAATTAGTGGCACATCCGTAGATGGCATAGATGCTGTGTTAGTTGAGATTTCCGGTACAGAATTGGATCTTAAAGTTTATTTACTAGCCGGTAAAACATATCCTTATCCATCTGAACTCAGAGAAAAAATACTAGCGGTTGGTGCAGGCGTTGCCATCTCAATGGCAGAATTGGCAGAAATAGATGATGCGATCGCCCAAGTCTTTGCCGAAGCCGCCCAAAATATTCAAATTGGTCATCAGCTAGCTACTCTCATTGGCTCTCACGGTCAGACGGTTTATCATCGACCACCCAAAGAAGGAGCAGGGAACCAGAGGAAGAGGGGGAGAGAAATGCTCACTCCTCATTCAGCACTTAGCACTCCTTTAGGTTATAGTCTCCAACTAGGACGGGGTGAATTAATTGCCTATCTTACGGGCATTACAACTGTGAGCAACTTCCGCGTTGCTGATATCGCTATTGGTGGTCATGGTGCGCCTCTTGTGCCCAGAGTAGATGCCTATTTGCTCAGTCATCCTGAAGAAGGGCGTTGTATTCAAAACATTGGTGGCATTGGTAATGTAGCTTATATTCCGCCTCGGCATGGCGATTGGCTCTCAAAAATTCGCGCTTGGGATACTGGACCAGGAAATAGTCTGTTGGATCTGGCGGTAGAGCATTTAAGCGCTGGTGCTAAAACTTACGATGAAAATGGCAATTGGGCAGCAAGTGGTACTCCTTGCCATCCTTTGGTAGAACAGTGGCTCAACCAAGATTACTTTCATTTACCACCGCCGAAATCTACTGGTCGAGAGTTATTTGGTGTGACTTATCTACATCAGTGTTTAAAAGATGCCCAAGAATACCAACTCAATCCTGCTGATATACTGGCAACTCTGACGGAACTGACAGCTGCTTCGATTGTTCATAGTTACCGCACTTTTTTGCCAGAAATGCCACAACGAGTACTATTATGTGGTGGTGGTAGCCGCAATCTCTATTTGAAACGTCGATTAGAGTTATTGTTGGCATCAATCCCAGTATTAGCTACAGATGAAGTTGGGTTAAATGCAGATTTTAAAGAAGCGATCGCTTTTGCAGTTTTAGCCTACTGGCGGCATTTGGGCATTCCTGGCAATCTACCTACTGCTACTGGGGCACCTCAAGAAGTGCTTTTGGGAGAAATTCACCAAAGTCAGTCCTGAGTTCTGAAACAGGAACAATAAAAAATTTCTTCATTATTCACTCAGGACTGACTAAACGCCCCGCTATCGCTAACGGCACTGCTATAACTGTAATCTTGGCGATACTCGATCAAGACAGGGAATATATAAGGTGGCTCATACTTTTTTATTGGAACCAGGACGCTGGGCAATGCAAGGAAATTGGCTGGAACGAAATGGTATGCCAATCAGCGTCAAGGGTATGACCTTGGTAGCTTGGAATCGAGATAACTGGTTCACTATGGCTACAAAGCTGATATTTCCTGGTAGCGATCGCTCAGAAATCTCTCTACAATACAAAGGACGACTGCATGAGGGAGAGCGTCAATATACTTTTTTACTACAACATAATATTTTGGGGCAAGTTGAAGGTGAAGGCTGGATTGGTCTAGATACTATTGTGCAGCGTTACTGGGTACTAGGCGATCGTCAGCGTCGTAGTGGCTTTGAAACCCTACATCGGATTTCCGAAGATAGATATTATCTAAGTAGTGGTATCTTGGCTGGTCATTTTTTAACTAACACAATGGAAGTTAGCCTAGAGCGTCAATCAACCTAAGAGCAATGACCTCGCTGCTCTGAGTCTAACCTGTAAACTGAAGCCATATTGTTTAAATAACTCTAACAACGTAATGGTTTGGCAATATTCAAGTTTATTTTCACCAACTTACTCAAGGCAACATATAATATCAACAAAACTAATTTATTATCAATAAAAATAAAAAAATTTCATTAAGACTTGTTTATTGATAAAAATTAAGCGACAGCGATAGTGAGTATTCGCTCTACTCCAAAGCAAACAAGCCACGCACAGCGTCTCGTAGAGAGTGTCATAGCCCGTCGTAGACATCACTTTGATTCTTGCAAACTAATGGTTCTTAATCTTGGTTGCGATCAAAAGTAATTTTAGATGCGTTTGCCCTGCCGACTACTTAGTTGTATAGTAAAAAAGAAGTTATTAAACTTATATTCATAATCTTAAGATTTTTAACTAACTGTGTAATCAGGAGTTCAGTTTTATGAATCCTAAAGTATCCGTCATTATTCCTGCTTATAACACTGAAGCTTATATTGCGAAGGCAATACAGTCAGCCTTAGAGCAAACGCTCAGTGATATTGAAGTCATTATAGTCGATGATGGTTCAAGTGATAAAACTGTAGAAGTCGCTAAAAGTTTTACTGACCAACGCCTCAAAGTAATAGTTAATCAACAAAACCTTGGAGTTTCAGCTGCGCGTAATCGTGCCCTCAGAGCGGCCCAAGGAGAATGGGTTGCTGTTCTTGATTCAGATGACTGGTATGCTCCTGAAAGATTAGAAAAACTTCTGTTGCTGGCAAAGAAAACAAATGCAGACATAATTGCTGACGATCTGTATTTAATCCACGATGGCGCAACATCTCCTTGGAGTACATTTATTCAAGAAAATGGAGAATATATAGATGAAGCTCTCCAAATTGATCTCATTTCTTTTGTAAAAAGTGCTGTCTATGGAAAACCAGCGTTGGCTTTGGGTTTAAGCAAGCCTATATTCAAACGAGAATTTTTGGTTAAGCACGGCATTCTGTACGATGAAAGTGTGAGCATGGCTGAAGATTTTTGGCTTGATGTGGAATGCCTAATCAATGGTGCCCGCTTTTTTATTGTGCCAGAACCCTATTATTTCTACCGCTCACGCCCTATTTCTCTTGTACGTCAAAGTATATTATCACGTCTAAATCAATACTGCATAGCTACTAATTCTTTCATGCAACAAGAAAGGGTTAAAAACAATCCAGCTTTAATGCTTGCTCTATCTGATAATCTTGCATCCTATAAAAAACATCTAGCTTACTTTCAAGTTGTAGTGCCTATAAAGCAAAGAAAATGGTTAACAGCATTAAGAGAAATCATAAAAAATCCGCGCTTTTTTAATGTTTTTATTTCCCGGTTGAACAATATTATTAAACGTCGAATACAATACTATGTAATGGGTAATAAATCAGTTTTTGATATGTCCTATAACCTACAGAAAAAACGAAAAATAGCTAATTGATATTATCACAATTTAATGTAGAGATAATACATTTCACCTAGTTATAATTAAGTTTGAAAGGTTAAAAATCTGGTCAAGCAATTAAGTATCTGTTGTTATCCCTAGTGAACAAAACAAAAGTAGAAGACATTTTTGCTGGAAGTAGAATGAAAGTGTTAATCAAGTAAAACTTTACTTGTGAGTCATTGACCACTAAAATCACTTTTACAAATCCTAGCAAACTAGAGAATTTTTTATGAGACACAAGGGCTTGGAGCTGATAAAAGCTAGACAGGAAGCCCTTATCTCTTTTGATGATGCTTTATTGATATTGTAAACCCTGACTCATGACTCAGTTATCATAACTCTGTAGTTGAGTGTGGTAGTTCCCAATTAAGGTTTTTGGCAGATGCTAGAGTTATCTATTGACTCAAAATTGGGCAAAATAAAATTACAACACAATTAAAGTGCAAAATGATATTAAGCGTCATTATCTACTCTTTCTGCTTGTTTGCTCTGGCATATTGCACCAGTTGTAATTACCATCTCTGTTGCAGACTACCACAGGATGACTGCAATCTTCTAAAAGAGGGCTAGAAAAAGCTAGTATAGCAC
Organism: Nostoc sp. UCD121; assembly: GCF_014222285.1. GTDB lineage: Bacteria > Cyanobacteriota > Cyanobacteriia > Cyanobacteriales > Nostocaceae > Nostoc. The sequence goes on along the minus strand of NZ_JACKZS010000012.1, from coordinate 59,141 downwards.
TGCGTAAATGTACTTGCTATCTTAATTAAACAAGACTTGGGGCAAAACCCTCTTCTTAAAGGTAGGCAAATTTCCACGCCAGTGTAATAGCACAGAACTGTGTAGATAGAGCAACGATTGGAAATCATCCGATAGTTTATCCTATAAGCTTTTTGCTTTTTGACTTCTATTTCTGCCTTATGGCACGAATCTAGAAAGTCATTTCTGGGCGCAATAATTCAGATATAGTTTGAATGCACTTTTTCTCCTAAACACTTATAACCTGCTTTTGGATTCAAATTCTCTATGTCAGACCCCAATATTGGTCGCTTACTCAGCAAACGCTACCAACTCCAGGAGTTAATCGGTACTGGAGCAATGGGTCGAGTTTATCGTGCTAAAGATACTTTGTTGGGAGGTGTACCTGTCGCGGTTAAGTTTCTCGCTCTATCAATTCAAAATGAAAAAATGCGATTGCAAGACCGCTTTGAGCGAGAAGCAAAAACCTGTGCTTTACTAGGGCAAAAAAGTATCCATATTGTCCGAGTTATGGACTATGGCGTAGATGAGAATAACACCCCGTTCTACGTTATGGAATATCTACAAGGACAAAGCCTAAACAATATTATTCGTAAGCAACGACTGCCTTTGCCAAGATTTTTGAGTATGGCGCGTCAACTCAGTCTGGGGTTACAGTGCGCTCATGATGGCATCCCAGTTGAGGGCACAATTTGTCCAATTATCCATCGGGATGTCAAGCCAAGCAATATGCTAGTGATTCAAGATCCTAGTTTTGGGGAATTGGTCAAAGTTCTAGATTTTGGTATTGCTAAGTTATTACAGTCGGATGGCGACCATACAAAATTCTATTTGGGGACATTGGCTTATTCTTCTCCCGAACAGATGGAGGGTAAGGAATTAGACAACCGTGCTGATATTTATAGTTTGGGTGTAATGATGTTTGAGATGCTCACAGGCAAAATGCCACTAGTGGCACAAACTCATTCTTTTGGAGCATGGTATAAAACACATCACTATCAAAAACCACGTTCTTTTGCTGAGGTTGCACCTGGGTTAGAACTACCAAAAGAAATCGAAAATTTGGTGATGAGTTGTCTAGCTAAGGTAGCACGCGATCGCCCCCAGAATATCGCCGAAATCCTGAGAGTTCTAGCATCTCTAGAAAAACCTGAGCATACACGCAAAGTTAAGCAAGATAGCTATGCCCTAATTCCTACTACTACGCCTAGTCCTGAGCTTGAACAGAAGACTAAAGCCGATTTGCGGGCATCTTTGTCTAACGATGAAATCGCTCGTGCTATTTCCTGGCCCCAAAATAAACCAATTGCCGATATTGTGTTTCCTCAGTCCATTCAAAGCAATGGGGAGGTTTTACCAGCACTATGGGTGATGCTACCGCAAGAAGAAATTCAGAAGCGGTTACTCTGTACCCGCTATAACCAATTTCTTTTTATCTCTATTCCCCATCCCATGTTGCTATGGATTACTGTCATCTATAACCGCAAGCATAGTGCCAAATGGTTGCCTTACTACCTTGATCTTAAAACCAGTCTTGGTCAAGAAATTACCCGGTTATTACAGCACACAGGTTACTACCGACTGTTGTTCTTTGCACGAGAAACACCAAATCGGTGTACACACATCTTACCTTCCAGTGTCGCTTCTGCCCAGCGTCAACGACTGCAAGAGTGGGTCGCAATGAGCAACACATTGATGTCTTCTGCCGACCCACAAATGAGTAAAAGCTTGCTCAAAAGCGAGTACGAAAAAATTAAGCCTCAAATTCTGGCAAAACTGGAAAGCATTGATACAGATTCTCCATACGATCTTTCCAGCTAGAAATAATTTCTTAATACTACATGTAATATATGTAGATAAGAGCCATAACTCAAAGAATGTAAACTTTTATAAACAAAATATATATAAAGATGTAAGTTCTAGTTATATGTATAAAGAGTGAAAAAGCAAGCTGCAAAATCAGGGATGTCTAAATTATCTCTGAATATTCTTGTGTACATATTTCAGAGAGTTGTAAATATTACGCAGGTGTAATTCTCTGACTAGACAAAAGAGACAGTAAAAAAGTTATGCTTAAATGAACGGTAAGTTTAGCCTGCAAAGCTAAAGTTATGTCTAGACTCCAGCAGATGTGCAGTCGAAAGTTTTACTAGTTGTTAGTTAGTTAATTTATTGAATTGAATTCTTCCGCCGCTCTTTTGGAATTGTTTATCGAAGTTGACGCCCCGACATCCCCAGCTCTTTTCCTCCTTGGAACCAAGCAAGAGAAGGAGGTCGTCCACTGCGACAGTAGAACGACTCTATGCCATAGTGGAACCGGAATCTAAGCCCCACTGGTGCTTAAGAAGCTCCTGATAGGTTGCCTCGCGCACTACCATTTGCTCATAGAGCTTTACTAAAAAGTCTTTAGCTTGATCGTGGCTCATATTCTGTACTTGAGTGGCAAATGAGCAGATGCTAAATTGCTGTTCCAAGGATAGTTTCATTGGTTGGTTCATAATTAACTCCGAAAAAAAACGCGTAAAGGTGATATCGCTTGCAGAAGTCCAAATGCGATAATAATTGGACTTGTATGTGCCCAACATTTGTTCCTCCGTATTAAGAAAGATAACAATTGTTTGACACCTTGCCCACATCCTAAGTGTGGATTTTTTTTGATATGATATCTTGCACCTAATCCTGCTGATATACTACCCAAGTCACCCGAGCCGTATTCCGGAAAATAAGCTCTGTTTGAACGAAGTGTAGATATAACTACCTCTCAACCATTTCTGCTTTGCACTGAATCTCTTTTGAGGAGATAAGCAGATTTTGTCCTGAGTCCTATACGTTTTCCTGTTTAAGAAAAACATAAGACACTCTGTCTCCACAAATAAATATGGAGGAAGCTTCGGAAGCTAGGACTTTCAGGAGGTTGGGAAATGAATGGTAATAAGCGTGAATTATAGTCGCTCTACCTTATTATGTGCAAGATGTCAATTTATCAATTTGATGCAAATTCAGCCTCATTAGATGACTTTGGAGGCTAAAAATATTTGTATCAAATTGTAAAAACTAAAAATGCTCACACTGAACAAATTGCTGAGTATATCTACCAGAATTGTCATTTGTCATTTGTCAGCTGTCCTTTATTTAAGGTTACTAAGCATCGACCAATGACTATTTATTCTAGTGAGACGATGACAACTGTGATGTTATCGTGCCCTCCATGCTCCTTAGCAGCTTCAATTAGAGAGATGGCGGCCTTATCAAGCCAAGGAGCATCTAAGAGGCAGCTAGCAATCTTCTGTTCGACGAGTTCTTCTGTAAGACCATCACTACATAAAAGCAAGCGATCGCCAGCTTTGACATCTAGTGGTTGCACATCAATCTGATGCAAGTCTTCACGTCCCAAACAGCGCGATAATACATGACGGAAAGGATGCGATCGCGCTTCATCTAAGGTTATGTCACCGATTTTGATTGCTCGTGCAACCCAAGTGTGGTCTTCTGTTACCTGCTCTAAGTGCGATTCTCGGAAGCGATACAGCCGCGAATCGCCAACATGAGCGCACCAGGGCGATTCTGGGGCGCGAAAAATTACTGCTACAACTGTTGTGCCCATATCGGCACGTTCGGGATGATTTTGCTGATCTTGCAAAATCGCTTCATTGGCACCCCACAAAGCTTGCTCTAGCAATTCTTGAGAAGATTTAGAAGATTCCCAATTTGCCAGCAAATACGCCTGAATTTCTGCCGTGGCTATACGACTTGCTTCTTCACCTCCAGCATGACCACCCATTCCATCGGCAACAACGAAAAACCGCCCTTCTGGGTCGACATAGTAAGCATCCTGATTATTAGAACGAATAAGTCCCGGATCGCTAAAACCCGTGAAATTAAGTTTCATAATTTTTTTTGCAACAATTAATACATACGATCGTAACGGTCAAGGCGCAAAAGTAGTCTGATCAGGATCACTGAAATCCCTAGTGCAATTAAGCCAGGCAGCAATGCCCACCAGACATGATTGCTAACCACTAAGATCGTAGCTGAAAGTGTGAAACCACTGATTAACAGAGCATAGCTCATTGAGAGCTGAATACTGCTCTGCCGCCGCAATAGCCGTTCAGTTTCTATAGACCGAACGCGGAGGCGCATATCTCCGCGTTCTAGCTTTTCTAGCGTATCTTCTAATCTACGTGGTAGACCAAAAGCAGTACTACTTACCTGAGCTGCTTGACGACTTAATTCATTAATAAAGGTATTCCCCTCAGAACCATTCATATCGGTCATAAGCTGCATTGCATAAGGTTTGGCAACTTCCATAAAGTTAAAGTCTGGATCTAAACCTTTACCTACTCCTTCTAGGGTAGAAAAGGCTCGCATCACAAAAGTGAAGGTTGCTGGAAATCTAAATGGCTGATTATAAGCTATTTCATAAAGGTCGTCACTGATTGCCGCCACAGACTGATTTTCAAAGGGCTTATCCATGAAATGATCCAGCATGTACTGGACGGAACGCCGCACTGGGCCCATATCATCTGTTGGGGCGATCGCGCCTAAATCGATCAGAGACTGCACAACGCGATCGCCATCTTTTTGGGCAATACCAAACAGTGTTTGCATCAGTCCTTCGCGCACGTTGGATTTAATCCGCCCCATCATGCCGAAATCGTAGAATATTAAAGCCCCACTTGCACTAATAGCAATATTGCCTGGGTGAGGATCGGCGTGGAAAAAACCACTATTGAGTAGCTGTAGTAAGTAAGCTTGAGCGCCTTGACGAGCGATCAACTTTCGATCCAAACCGGCTGCTTCTAAAGCTTCGTATTGGCTAATTTTAATTCCAGGGAGATATTCTAAAGTCAGCACTCTGGAACTGGCATAACGCCAATATACTCTTGGGACATTCACCCAATCGTAGCCGCGAAAATTCCGGCGAAAAGTATCGGCGTTACGACCTTCGTTAAGATAATCAATTTCTTCCCAAAGAATGCGACAACATTCTTCATAAATACCTAACCAATCTCTTCCACGTCCCCATTTGGGATGGTTTTGAAAGTAGCGAGTAATTCCCTTGAGAATTTGTAAATCTATTTCAAATAACTTCTTTAATCCAGGACGTTGTACCTTAACAACAACCGATTCTCCACTATGCAGCACAGCTTTATGTACTTGTCCCAAGCTAGCAGCAGCTAAGGGAATTGGTTCAAAATTATCGAAGAGTTCAGGAATTTTTTTGCCTAATTCTTTCTCAATGGTCGCTTCTACTTGCTCATAGCTAAATGCCGGTACTTTGTCTTGTAATTTGGCTAGTTCTTCTACATATTCCACAGGGAATATATCAGCACGGGTAGAAAACAGTTGCCCAACTTTGATGAAGGTTGGGCCTAAATCCAGCAAGGTATTGCGAATCCAGACCGCTTGGGTTTTGCGTCTTGCAGCTTGCTTTACATCACTCACGCCACCCGGATAACTCCAAGATTTGTTGTATAGCCAAAGTTTGAACAATAAGGTCAAGACAAAAGACCAAATGTCCACAAAACGCCGTCTGCTAGAGTATTTTTCCCGATTCCAACGGTATGCCTTATCTGAATAACCTTGTTCCATATCCTTTTGTGTACCGTTGGTTTGCAACCGAATCACTTGAAAAAGAAGACACTCTGATTCCTAAACTGTTTTTCTTAAGTGTCATTTGTCATTTGTCATTTGTGAGTAATTTTCGACCAATGACCAATGACCAATGACTAAAATTTACGCAGAAGTTCTGCGATAATGTTGCAATTCTGTGCGTAATAGGGCAATTTCTGCTCGTAATTCATCAATATCTGCTTGCAAGTCACCTGAATCAGAATTGGTTTGTCCACTACCTGTAGTAGCTTGACCAGAATTAGCTGCTTCTGCTGACCGATTTGCCCGCTCTAGAACTTCTTCTGTAAACTGGCGCAACTGCTCTCTAGCTTCTGCATCAAATTTGCCCAGATCGCTCAAAGCATCGGTCAAGGCGACCTCTAAACGCTCATTAACTACTTCGGCTACTGCTCTGCCTACGAAAAAGGCTTGTACTAGTGGGTTACTCATAAATTTTTGTTACGTTGATCCGCAAGAGAATTATAACTTGCCTGTATGCTTTACGGCTTCTGTTGGGGAGTTAGAGATTTAGAGTTAGCAATATACCTATTCAATCATTCACGGAGTTTACAGACATACAAGCGACAGCTACACCGGTCTGGAATAACATATATCATGACATTTCAGCAACTCTTGATAATATTGCTCTGGTGTATTGGGTAAATAGGCTGTAATTTGCAAGCCTTGCTCTCTCAAGTTGAAACTTTGAGTAATGTTAATCTGACTGAGAAAATCTAAATCATGGGAAATGACCCAAATCGCTCCTTGATAGTCATTGATACCTACTACCATTTGTTCAACGGTTTCAATATCTAGGTTATTAGTTGGCTCATCGAGAATCAGCAGATCGATTTCTGAGATACTGATCATAGCGATCGCTAATCTCGCCAACTCACCCCCACTCAGCACAGAGGCGCTTTTGTGAACGTCATCATATTTAAAAAGGAAGTGTCCCAACTGTTGACGCAAAAGCTGATAGCTGAGATTAGGATTGACAGCTTGCATATTTTCCAGAATTGTGTATTGTCGATTAACCAATTCGTAGGTTTGATCGAGATATACAGCTTTCATCGCTGGTGCAACCAAAACCTCACCAGATTCTAAAACTGCTGCTTGGTTTTCCATTCCCAAAATAGCTTTTACCAGACTCGATTTACCAGAACCGTTTGCGCCGATAATGGATATGCGATCGCCAGAGGACACGTGCAATTGAATATTTTGAATCAAGAGACGTTCTGATACCCTAAGATTTGCACCCTGGATATTAATGAGATTTCGGCTCTTTTGATTTTTTTCCTCTAGCTGAATACTTGTGACTTTCGTAGTTTTGACTTTCGTCTCTGCAACCTTTTGATTAGCCTTTGCTACTGCTGCTTCGTGTTTCTTTTTTGCAGTTCCGGTAGATACCTCAGCTTTAGTTTTAATTAGTCCTGCTGCCATTCTATCAATACTACCATTTAGAAACTTGGCGCGACCGTTATGCTTAGATTGGGCTGCGCGTTGCTGTTCTTGCATCGCTGTGGCTTGGGTACGTTTTAGTTCCTTTCTGGCGACTTCGTGCGATCGCAACGCCACCTCTAACTCTATTTCTTTCTGTTCTCGATACTGAGAAAAATTTCCTCCATATACTTTCAAAGCATCAGGTGTGAGTTCCCAAGTAACATCTGTAACTTGGTCTAAGAAAAAGGGTTTATGTGAGACAATTACAAACGCACCAGTGAAATTTTGCAGAAATTGTCTTAAGCTTTCTAAGGCTTGCAAATCCATGTGGTTAGTTGGCTCATCTAGCAACAGCAAATTGGGCTGTTGAGATAATCCAATCGCCAAAAATAGTTTTGTAAGTTCTCCACCACTCAAGTTAGTAATTGGTAAAGATAAGTCAAGTATTGTGTGAAATTGTGTTTGTAAAATTTCCTCAATATTCCACCATTCATCAGAGACGGAAATTAAAAATTCAAGTACTGTGTCTGCTGTAATTTCTTGTCTGATAGTGCTGATTTGTGGCAAATAGTAGACAATACCATTACGCCAAACAGAACCTGTACTAGGGTTAAGTTGTCCTGCAAGTATCTTTAAGAGGGTTGATTTTCCTACCCCGTTGCAACCAACTAAAGCAATGCGATTGCCCGCCTCAATACTCACCTGGATTTTTTGAAACAAAGTTCTATCTAAGCTGAGTTCGTAGGCTAAATTCTCAGCTAATAATATTAATTTTCTCAACATTATTCTCAAACCTCAATTCGCAAACTTCCACCCGTATATTCACAAGCATTACGGGTAGATTAGACACTAAAAACTTAGCCGCAGACACTTGCCAAGCGGTTCAATCTAGATACGAGTGATGACAATATTTTTAGTACATGACTATGTGAAGTAACCCTGTCAAACTAGTTGCGTTTATTCTTTGTTGACATTTGTTGCTTTGGCGCAACAGGTGTTTGGTACTACTTCATTTGTGCTATCTCGTTGCAGTTGTGATGAGGTTTAATATTGACTACAGTGTAGCATAAAGGAATTTCGGAACGCTAGCGATCGCGTAGCGTACCGTAGGTAATCGCTCGTTCTCAGTGGGGAATAAAGATTTTTAACCGCAGAGGCGCAGAGAACGCAGAGGTAAGATATTCAGGATAGATTTTTTTATGAAATTGGTTTTGAGATGATAGAGCCTGAATTGGACGATTTACCTGTACCCTAATAATAGGCAATTGGCTACGTGCGATCGCTAACTACAACACTGTTAAAATAAATCCATAACTACTTGATGCCGTATCCATTCTATGACCATAGCTCAAGAATTAGATGATCAAAAAGGCATCTGCCAAGATGTTATATTTCCCCCTGGTGATCTATATTAGGATAGTGTTGCGCTAAAAACTCCTCAGCTTCAGTCTTATCTTTAATCACTCTATCCAAAGTAGCAGCAAGCATATCATCTAATATTTGCCGATACTGTGGTCCTGGTTTGTAACCAAGTTTCTTTAAATCATTGCCATTCAACAGTGGCTGCACATTCGCCCAAACTGTTAAATATTCCCAAATCTGATGTCTAATCTCTCGCGGACTTTGCAAAGCGATTAAAATCAGCATTGGTAAATCATATTGTCGCAACAACTGTACTACTTGACTGGGGCGTTGAAAAGTGGGTAAACATTCTATTACTTGACTAAAGTTTTGGACTAAGTTTTTTAACCTAACAGTGCTATCGTCTTGTAATTGCAAATTTTGTGCTACTTTCGCCCGATATTCTGGTGTTAGATGGGCGATTAACGCTTCTAGACGCATTTGCCAATGAATGAGAGTTTGTTCAGCATCAAATCGCCGCAAGCAGCGTTCTAACAAACGTAGTTGTCGCAGGAGTTCTGCGTCTAGATTGAGGGTTGGATGGATACATTGCAACGCCCCTAAGTTATCGAGTAACTGCAAAGCTGATTTCCAGTAGGGCGCTTCTAGGATGTGCTTTAATTCTGTTTTGAGTCGAGTTTGTAGGGCTGGGGTTTTGGTATTCTCTTGGGAAGTGCGATCATAAACACCACTGTTGATGGCATAGCGAATAAACTCTTCAGTCTGTGGTTCAATTTGAAATCCGAAGCGCACGGCAAAACGCACGCCGCGATAAATGCGGGTGGGATCTTCGATAAAGCTGTTGGGGTGTAAAACCCGAATTTGTTTAGCTTGTAAATCTAGTAAACCGCCAAAGAAATCGAGTAATTCACCAGAGCGGGGAGAGGTGAGCCGCAAAGCGATCGCATTAATGGTAAAATCTCGACGATACAAGTCTTGACGAATCGAACTCGCCTCAACTTCTGGATTCGCCGCCGGGTAAGGATAAAACTCTGTTCTAGCGGTGGCAATATCTACCCAAAGAGAATCTAATTCTGGGTCTTTGTGCCACAACAAAGCAGCAGTTTGAAAAGCCCCGTGGATTTCTAAACGAGCCGCAGGGTAAAGTAGTTGGAGTGCTTTTGCTAGTTCCACACCAGCGCCAACATCTGCTGATTTGTGAAAGCCATCAACTACTAAGTCAATATCTTTAATCATCAAGCTACCTGCTGTCTCAGCTAACAGCAAATCTCGCACCGCACCCCCGACAAGATAAAGATGCCAACCTCGTTTTTCGGCTTCTTGCGATGCGATGGTGAGTAATTGCCATAACTGAGGAGCAAGTTTATTTTGTAATTGCGGGAGATTAATATTACTTTTCTGTCTCTCTTCCTCTCCCCCTTCTCCGTTTTCATCCCTTTCCTGATGTAATTCCCGCAAGACATCAGTACGAGTTACAAGACCAACTAACTGCTCATTCTCCAATACTGGCAAGCGTCCGATATCATAAGTCACCATCAGCGCTTCAATTTGTGGCAGTGTTGTATCTGGTGTAATTGTTTTCAGATTTCTTGTCATATAGCCCTTGACTGGGGAATGACTAAATCCGTGGTGCAGGGCGATATCAAGATCCCGACGCGAAATAATACCTACTAGTTGCCCTTGAGTATCGACTACAGATAAACCAGAGTGTCCATAGCGCAACAAAATTCGCTGTGCCTCAGCAATTGTGGTTTCAGGTAGAATCGTGCGGACAGGAGAAGACATCAAATCCCTAGCGGTGAGGGGGTGGGGAATTTGTGCTTTTATTCCGTCAAGGATTTGTTTTAATATTGCTTGTGAATCAACTCCTCTTAGATTTAGCGATGCGGCTTGTGAATGACCGCCGCCGCCCAAGAGTTGGAATAATAGATTAAGATTTGTTTTGGGAATTTGCGATCGCCCAATTATAGTTAAGCGTAAATCATTTTCACCGAAAGTATACTCATTAGCCAACAGTAGGGCATCAATTTCGGTTATTTCTAGGAGTTCTGAAGCTAAACTCGATAGCCCTGGCACAAAAGCATCTGTTTTCAAAATCACCCAAGCAACAGTATATCCACGCAGGCAAAGATATTCTAAATTTTCTAGAGATTCAGTTAATAACTGTTGCAATTGCAAAGACAAGCCAGGGTCACGGTAGGTAGAAATTACCGATAAACTTGCACCTTGTTGCATCAACCAAGCCAAAGCTAAGGCATCCCGTGGTGTGGATTGGTCAAAGGTCAAGGAGCCGGTGTCAACGTGGATACCCAAAGCCATCACAGTGGCTTCAGCAGAAGTCAAGGAAATTTCCTGTTGTTGCAATTGCTCCACAATTAAAGTTGTGGCGGCTCCTACCGAGGAAAGATGCGATCGCGTGGCAGGAATATCTGATTCTTGTCCTAAGTGATGGTCATAAACTATAATCTCTTTTAAATTGGGTAAATCTAACCATTCAGCAGCTTTACCCAAGCGATCGCGGTGTTGCGTATCCACCACAGTCAGAGAACGAATTTTTTCTGGATTCACCGAACGGCGTTCAATTAGCGGATATTCATCCCGATGCAATGCTAAAAAATCCCGCACAGGAGGATGAGAACCGCCAGTCAGCACAATCTTACTTCCCGGTAGTAGGCGCGTTAACCCTACTGCTGCACCTAGTGCATCAAAATCTGCGGTTGTGTGGCAAAGAATTAAATCCATAGTTAAGAGTCATTAGTCATCGGTACTTAGACAAAGGACAAATGACTAAAATGTTGCAATTTCTGCTAGCTTAAAAATAATAAGAAAGTGTCAGTGTCGCCCTTTAGGATATTCTATCCTTAGTATTTCGCTGTATTGGGAGAAGCAAAAATGACCATAATATTCCAATTTGCCTTGATAGGTCTAGTCCTATTGTCCTTTGTCCTGGTTGTAGGCGTTCCGGTTGCTTACGCTACTCCCCAAAATTGGGTTGAATCTAAAAAACTGCTCTGGGTTGGTTCCGCCGCCTGGATTGCTTTGGTATTTTTAGTTGGTTTGTTAAACTTTTTTGTCGTGTAGACAACCGCTTTGCTCTGGCGCAGGCACATAATATAAGAACTAGAGGGGCAGAAAAGCCAAGGTCAAAGACCAAAGGAGAAAAGAAGAAATTTTTTCCGATTTCCTTTTTTTTAACCGTGCTTTCCTGCTCCTCTACATTTAAATAAGAAATGTATATTGGCCAGAACTATAGTTGATTAAGAGGCAGTCATGGCAGTTTTCGAGGGAACTTTTACCCAAACGGAGCCTTTGCGGTTTGCAGTGGTGATTGGTCGATTCAATGACCTTGTTACCGGAAAGCTGCTAGAGGGATGTCAAGATTGCTTGAAACGCCACGGTGTAGATCCTAACCCCCAAGGTAATCAGGTGGACTATGTTTGGGTTCCAGGAAGTTTTGAGGTACCTTTAGTAGCTCGCCAACTAGCACTTTCCCATCGTTATGATGCTGTAATTTGTCTAGGTGCAGTCATTCGTGGGCAAACACCCCATTTTGATTATGTATCCGCCGAAGTTTCTAAAGGCATCGCCGCCGCTAGCTTTCAAACTGGAGTGCCAGTAATTTTTGGCATTTTGACAGTAGATACTATGCAGCAAGCCTTAGAACGGGCAGGTATCAAAGGTAATCATGGCTGGGATTATGCTCTAAACGCCCTAGAAATGGCAAGCCTGATGCGGCAATTGCGTTCTAACCTAGCAGAGCCATATTCTCGTAATAGCCAGTCTTTGCCAGCCTCTTTTCAAGGTGCCAGCATCGGCAATTTAACGGCGGAGTCAGAAGAACTGGGCTAAATGAGTCATTAGTCATTTGTCCTTTGTCATTCACCAATGACCAATGACCAATGACCAATGACAAATTAATAAATAAAGGGGTTGACAATCAGAGATAAATTTGAGATATTGATATATGGCAATTGATTGCGGGTGTAGCTCAGTGGTAGAGCGTCACCTTGCCAAGGTGAATGTCGCGCGTTCGAATCGCGTCACCCGCTTCCAACTAAAACCTCTTGAAGTTAAAAATCTCAAGAGGTTTAGTATTTTTAGGGTGCATTGAAGTTTTTGGCGATTCGCGCTGTATTCCTGTGAATCGTTCATAATCTTGATGAATTTCATAGATAGGTAGAATATAAAGTAATTTAGATATGGTGGAACTGTTTATTTGTGGATAGATTTTACCCATCTAGTAAAACTTGTTCAAACTATGGGGGAATTCAAGGGTATTAGTCTCTTAAAACAGGTTTATGTATGTCATAAATGTCAGCAGTATGCTGACTAAGATTTCACACTGAGCGTAGCCGAAGTGTTACATACATCTAAACATTTTGAAACTTATGCACGAATAGCTAAATCGTGTCTCGACATTAAGGGATAACCGCTCCTATGCTCCCTTTGAAATGTCAAATAATATCTAGCTTTGTCTAGATTTTATCTAGTAGAAGGAAATTTTAAATAAGATTGTCAGCTTCGGGGAAAGACTACAAATACAAACTCCGTACTGATATGAAAAGTAGGATACTTAGAGTCTGCTGCATCTACTGTTTGCCATCATGGCGATATTTGTATTGCCAGTACATGTATATAAAGAGAGCAATCTATAGTAGCAGAAGCTTCTATTGCATTTACCAAAGGATTATATTGTCGTAGTTCGTGTAAAACACGCTCAAGTTACTAGAACGCTTGTGCAATCTCAAAAACCCGAAAAAATAGATTTCAATACTGAATACCCCTGTCCCTGTCGTCGCCGGGGTCAGTTAGTTCCGATTACGTTGACAGAAGCATTTGGTTGCGATCGCTGTCAGCAAATCTTTGTTGTAGAAGATAATGGTCATGTCCTAGAACAGCTTTCCACCACCTATCCCTACAAACGGGCTTGGCGTTGGATGGGAAATAGTTGGCATGTTGTCCATCCGCGCTTGGGAGAAAGCTATCTGCCTATAGCACTTGGCATTATTTTCGTGCTAGTGATTATATGGCTGCCATTAGCACTGCGATTAGCAAATGGTTCCAGCATTATTGCTTGGGCAATGGTGGCGGTTCTATTAGCTATTCTGCCAGCATTAATGGTCTGGCTTACCTACAGACGTTAACTCAATGACTGTTGAAGTTTTAGATGACCACCCCGAACCGATTACTAGCGCTCAACGAGCCTATCAAGCTTCCCTAAAGCTGGGGATCACAAAGGGAGCAGACCGAAGTCGTGCAGTATTGGCGATGGCGCAAGCTCTTGAGCGCTCATTTGACGACATTCTAGAAGCCAACACGTTGGATTTAGAAGCCAGTCGAGAAATGGCAGTGCCAGAGTTGATATTGGACTGGCTGAAGCTGACTCCTAAAAGGCTAGAGATGACAGTAGACGTTTTACAACGGTTAGGGGAATTATCAGATCCGCTACGGCGCGTCAGAACGGCTGATTATCAACTGGAAGATTCCCAGAGTTACACCCAGTTAATGCCTTTGGGAGTGATTGGATTTGTTTATGAAGCCTTTCCCGATTTAGGAGCGATCGCAGCAGGTTTTTGTATTAAAACTGGCAATAGTATAATTCTCAAAGGCAGTACGGAAGCTAGCCATTCCAACGCCGCCATCGCTGAGGCACTGCAAAATGCGATCGCAGAAGTTGGTCTACCTCCAGGCTGTGTAGAACTGATCACAGCCGAACATGGTGCTTCGATTCGAGATTTAGTCACTCAAGACCAGTATGTGAATCTAGTTATTCCCTACGGACGTTCTAGCTTGGTACAGCAGGTAGTACGACAGTCAACTTGCCCAGTCTTAAAGTCAGCGATGGGTAACTGTTACCTCTACTGGTCGCTAAATTCCAGCTTAGAAATGGTGCGCTGGATGATTCTTGATAGCCATCAAAGTGAACCCGATCAAGTCAACGCCATTGAAAAGGTACTCATTCATCGCCAAGCCTTGCCATCATCCTTAGCAGTCCTGTGGAACAGCTTGATGGAAAAAGGCTTTGAAATTAAAGGGGATGCAGAACTAGTACAAGCCTTTCCCCAGTTGCAGCTAGTGAAGGAGGGCGAATGGGGAAATCCTTATTTAACCAAGACAGTAGCTTTTAAACTGGTGGATAGCTTAGAGGGTGCGATCGCCTGGATTAATGAACACAGCAGTGGTCATGCCGACTGCATCGTTACTGAATCTTACCAAGAAAGTCGGCAATTTGCTTTAGGAGTTAACAGTGCCTCTACCTACATCAACACTTCCCCGCGTTTTTCCCGCAACCCCTCGCGGAGAGATTCGGTGTTTCTCGGTATGTCTAATCAAAAAGGTCATCGTCGAGGATTTATCAGCCTGGAAACCTTGACCACCGTCAAGCACATTGTTCAAGGAAATGGCAGGTTTTAAATAATTCGTAATTCGTAATTAGAAAAGGGTTTGTCAAGAGCGAGCCATCATAGCAGCACTTCTGCTTTAGTTGTGTAGCAATACTGTGTAGGACTTGCGTAAAAATAAACGTGATAGGGGCAATTCATGAATTGCCCCTACCGGAAAATCAAGGTTTGAGCTATTTTTTGCGTAAGTTCTGTTGTAGTCTAAATTCCCAATGCCCCAATTCAATTTTAAACTTAACAAAATCTTAATTTCTGCTTGATCCTAGTTTGATAAGTTGCTTATGTTTGGTTGAGCAGCAATTGGGAGACAAGTCAAATATAGTAATTACTAATTCATAATTCATACAGCACTTACGGCAGCTATGAGGTACATCCCCAAATCTGAAAGCTTTGATAGGAGAGGGCAAGGAGAAAAACTGTATTGCATAATAGCCGGAAGCGCTGTAATTATTAGACAAGTTAGAATTTGCTCTTTATATAAGAAGCAGCCACATTTTGTTTGGTGTCTAAATCTCAACGCAAAACCCAATTACGAATTACGAATTACGAATTATTTAAAGCTGACTCTCCTGAAGTTTGCCAACTGTATTTACATCTGGATAGAGATGAATATGGAACTTATAGATGGCAAGCGCCTCCTAGCAAATCAGTGCAGACGGCGGAGTTTTTTGTTGGGTGCAGGATTCTTAACGGGGTTAACAATCGCTAGCCAATGGCATCCAGTATTAGCTAACTCAAGGTTTTCCGATTATCCGTTCAGTCTTGGTGTTGCCTCTGGCGATCCTTTGCCGGATGGCGTTGTTATCTGGACACGACTGGCTCCAAATCCACTCTCTGGAGGTGGGATGCCATTGGTAAATGTGCCAGTGCGGTGGCAAGTTGCCCTTGATGAAAACATGAAACAGGTTGTGCGTCGAGGAACAGTACTAGCAACACCAGAGTTAGCACACTCAGTTCATATTGATGTGCGTGGGCTAGATCCTGACCGTTGGTACTGGTATCAATTTCAAGCTGGTAGGGAAGCTAGCCCCATTGGGCGGACTCGCACAGCACCAGCATTTTATAGCTATACCCAACAACTAAACTTTGCTTTTGTCTCTTGTCAAGACTGGCAAAATGGCTATTACACAGCTTATCGGCATTTGGCTGAAGAAAACCTCGACCTTGTGGTTCATCTGGGTGATTACATCTACGAATACGGGCCACAATCTGGTGGGCCACGCCAGCATAACAGTCCAGAAATAATCACTCTTGCAGATTACCGCGATCGCTACGCCCTATACAAAACTGACCCTAATCTCCAAGCTGCTCATGCTGCTTTTCCTTGGATTGTCACCTGGGACGATCATGAAGTTGACAATAATTATGCCAACTTAATCCCCGAAGATAACCAAACCCAAGAGGCTTTTAGAAAACGCCGAGCTAATGCGTACCAGGCTTACTACGAACACATGCCCCTACGTGAGTCTTCGCTACCCAAAGGCCCAGATATGCTACTTTATCGGCGGTTCACCTTTGGTAATTTGGCTGAGTTCAACGTTCTAGATACCAGACAGTACCGCACTAACCAACCTTGTAATGATGGACTCAAGCCTCGCTGCTCAGAGGCTTTTGACGCAAATGCTACTATGACCGGCTCAGAACAAGAGCAGTGGCTACGAAAAGGTTTAGATCAGTCGCGATCGCGCTGGAATGTAATTGCTCAACAGACTATGCTCGGCCAGTACAATTTTAATAGTAGTCCAGGCCCCGGTGTCTTCAATGTGGATCAGTGGGATGGCTATGTAACTGCACGCAATCGGCTTTTGAGTTTTCTCAACCAGCGTAAACCTTCTAATCCTGTGGTGATTAGTGGAGATATCCATTCTAGTTGGGTACACGATTTGAAGCTTGATTTTAATAACCCCAACTCAACCACGGTAGGCACTGAGTTCGTCGGAACCTCAATTACCTCTGACTTTCCCACATCATTTATTGCTCCAGTTCAAGCTGCTCTACCCAACAATCCCCATACTAAGTTCTTTGATGGTGCTTTCCGGGGATACGTTCGTTGCAACCTTACTCCAGAACGCTGGCAAACTGACTACCGCGTTGTATCAAGCATCGTTGACTTAAATGCCTCTGTCAAAACCCTAGCTTCGTTTGTCATCCAAAACGGACAACCAGGAGCGCATCTCAATTAATGTGAGTTCGATCAACCTCTCCGTAGTTTTCCTTAGTAAAGCCAGGGAGAGGTTTTTATAGTATGAAATATGACTTCAATTATTAGAACATCTGAATTCGGATGCTGATATTTCACATTCCTCTAGTATTCGGATATAGCAAGCCTATCTGAGTTACCAAAGGATAATTGGGGAAATTCAGAAGTACTGTAGACTATTCAAGGCGGTAGCGATCGCTTGTTAAAGGCTACAGCGAATCAAATTTTTAGGACTTACGCAAACAATAGTCAAAACCCTGATTTTCTGGTAGGGGCAATTCATGAATTGCCCCTACCATGTGTAGTTTTGCGTAAGTCCTAAGTTTATAAAAAGTTATTTGGGAATTTCTTTGCAATACTTAACTAACTTCTAATTAAAAAAAGTGAATATAGATTAACAATGATAACTAACATCATATTTTATTAAGTTACTCAGGCTAAATTGAGAGTATGCTTAACAATTGAAGTCTAGTTGAGAATTGTAAGTAACTGGGTACAAACAAACTTAAATATTTGTTGAGTATTTTGTACTTTGCCATTTTTTTAAGTTTTAAATACTAAAAAAAGTTTATTGTGCCAACTTACTAACTAGATTATCGAGTAAAGAGGTTAAAATCCGACCTGAGCCAAGTACTAAAAGCGAAAACAAAAGTAAACTTAAAAACAATTACGTAAGATGATAAACAAAATTTTGCTGACTGTATCGGGATTGGGACACGCAGAAGAAATGCTCAAAACCCTGAGAGAAATCCCTTCAATTGAATCTGCGAAAGTTACAATTTTGCATGTTGTTCCAGCACAAAGTACTGCTGCTAACATGACAACTAAATGGGAAAATGGCGGGAAAATTTTAGCTAATGCCATTCAAACTTTGAACTTAGATCCTAGTCAGGTTTCTTCAATTTTGCGCGAAGGCGATCCCAAAGATGTAGTTTGCCAAGTAGCTGATGAAATCGATGCTGACTTGATTGTTATGGGTTCACGCGGACTTAAGCGACTGCAATCGATTTTATCAAACTCAGTCAGTCAGTATGTTTTCCAACTATCTTCTCGCCCCATGTTGCTGGTGAAAGATGACATTTATGTGAAAAGAATTAAGCGTATTATGGTGGCAATAGACAACTCTGATTCTGCAAAAAACTGCTTGAAATTGGCACTATTTTTACTGCGAGATATTCAGGGAGGCCAGTTAATTTTGGCAAATATTACTACAAATTTAGGTGGTAAAAAATCGGAAGTAACCGAGGTTAACTCAGATAAAAATCCAGTTTTAGCAGCCGCAGTTGCAGAAGCTCAAAAACAAGGTATCCAATCTCGTGCTTATATCAGCAGTGGCAAACCTGGTGAAGAAATTTGTCGTTTAGCAGAAGAGTTAAATATAGACTTATTATTGCTCGGTTCTCCAGATCGTCGTCCATCTATTGCTAAGAGTTTTGTTGATATAGATCGACTCGTTGGATCTTCGTTATCTGACTATGTTAGAATCAATGCCACTTGTCCGGTATTGTTGGCGCGGACGATCGCTTAAACTAAGCAATGCTGAGTATTAGATTTATTTTAATAAGATACTAGAGAAGCAAGATTTTGTTTCTAATACTCAGCACTCATACTATTTTTCTTTAAAGCTGCGATTATGGAATTGTAGGGGCTATACCCTGTTGGTTCGCTGAAAGCGTTCTCGTAAGAGTAGTCGCTTTGCGTCTACATGAATTCCCCCTACAGAAATGCTACCAGTTAGCGGTTGAGAAATAAAAACCCCCACATTACTAGTGCAGGGGTTATTTATTTTATACACAAATTCTTAACTATCTTTTCCACCTTGGCGGCTAGCAGTTTGGATGTACAGAATGAGTAAAAATACAGTGGGAACTAATACGAACAAAATGCTCGCTACGAACCCCAGGTCATTAACTTGCATGGCAAGAAAGCCTCTCTTAAATTTCCAGTCAACAACATTAGGATACCATCATCGATGACAGAGTTAGCCCAAATTTTTTACTTTCTCAAATGCTAACCACCGATGATCCCAAAAAACTTAAGGCTTCGTAACTACGCTGACTGAGCCATTGACTAAAGTTTGACAGGCAAGACGGTAATTTTCTGGCTTTTTCTTGAATTTACGATTTTCTACGTCTGTGCGGGGGGAAAGATTTTCTAGTCCTTCGACTATTTCAACAATGCAAGTACCACATTGACCATTACCACCGCAATTAGTCATCTTGCCAATGAATGTATATATATCAATGTCATTTTGCATGGCTTTGAGTCGGAGATTGGCACCATCTGCCGCTACTACTTCTTTATTCTCTTTAACGAATTTGATATTACCCATAACTGATTCCTCCCTGACTCTAAGCTTGGCTTTCAAGGCTTCATATTGACATGGCTTGATTCACATCTTATTTATTATATTAAAACATTACAAAATATTAATAAATGTTAACTTTAGAAAACATAGTTCCACAAAAAAATAGAACAGGTAGATTACCTGTCCTACTCAATTCAAAAATAGATTAACTTACCTAAATCCCACGGCTGCTTGCCAAACGAAAGCAAGCAACAAGAAGAATACAGGGATGACTGGGAGAACGTCTACCAAAGGATCGAAGATTTGGTAAGCTTCAGGCAGTTTTGCTAATAAAAGTGCTGCTTCCATGTTTGTTTAAATCCACCTATCCAACACAGCTTTCATAATTGAGAAATATCTTAACATGGTTTGGTCATTGTAATTAGTCATTAGTCATTAGTCATTAGTCATTGCTTATCTTCCCAGTTCCTAGTCCGACTCTTCATCTCCACTTTCTTCGTTGAGCCAGTGGCCAAATTCTGTGGTGAAGCGATCACTTAATATTGCTTCTCTAATCTTTTGGGTAAAGCGAATTAGCTCGGTAATGTTGTGAATGCTCAACAAGGTATAAGCTAAAATTTCCTGCGATCGCACCAAATGAGATATGTAAGCACGGCTAAAATTTTGACACGTGTAGCAGGGACAAGTTTCATCTAATGGCGTAAAATCTTCACGAAACTTAGCATTTTTTAAATTCCAGCGTCCGCCCTGGACTATTGCCGTTCCATGTCTTGCCCAGCGAGTGGGAATTACGCAATCAAATAAATCTATCCCAGATGCGATCGCGATCGCCATTTCCCGATAAGTACCCACACCCATCAAATAACGCGGCTTTTCGGGTGGTAGAAGCGGTGCTGTCACTTTTACAATCTGAGCCATCAATTCTGGCGGTTCTCCCACACTCACGCCACCAATGGCATATCCGGGCAAATCTAACTTAGCCAAAGCTTCAGCTGCACGACAACGCAAATCCAAATACACGCCCCCTTGCACAATCCCAAACAAAGCCTGCTCACTGCGTTGATGAGCCGTTATGCAGCGTTCTAACCAGCGATAAGTTCGTTCGGTAGCAGTTTCAACCTCTTGCCGAGTCGCTGGGTAAGGCGGACACTCATCAAAGGCCATGATCACATCTGCCCCTAAAGTATTTTGAATCTCAATGGAGCGTTCTGGTGTCAAGTTAATAATTCGTCCATCGTGGGGTGAGCGGAAAGTTACACCTTCTTCAGTAATTTTTCGCATCTCACTTAAACTGAACACCTGAAACCCACCAGAATCTGTGAGCATTGGGCCGTTCCAACCCATAAACTTGTGTAATCCACCGCCCCCAGCCACGATCGCTTCGCCTGGTTGTAGGTGAAGATGATAAGTATTGGATAAAACCATTTGCGCCCCAGTATTTCGTAGCTGGGCTGGGGTGATAGTTTTGACATTTGCCAGCGTACCCACTGGCATAAATCTGGGGGTTTCTACAATCCCGTGAGGAGTAAAAAACACTCCGGCTCTAGCTTTTGTCTGACTACAGCAAGCAAGACATTCAAAGGAAAAATTCGCACTCATGCCATTTTAGATTTTTGAAGATGCGTCTATTAAGACTTATGCAAAACTATACGATGTAGGGGCAATTCATGAATTGCCCCTACATCAATAAAGCCCAGCCTGACATCAAATTGGTATAGTAGTCGCTATTTTAAAAAGAATCAGAACAGTCATCGTCAATTTCTGCATCCCATCTGGCTGAGAGAACTTGCTCCATCATCGCTTCTATGGCGCTGACATTGAAGGTTCGCTCTCGTCGCTCTTGTATGGGGGTTGAACGGGGAATCAACCGCAGACACACTCCTTCTTGCATCAAATCAAAGTAAGTTTCTTGTTGCGATGACTGTTTTAGTTCCAAGTAATCAAAACTACAAACATTCAAATATAGCGCATGGTTAGCCACTAAGGTAGACCTTTGTGGATTAGCAAAAACTTCCATCACATCCCCTTCACCCTCGCTCAGTACCTTATCTTCTTGGGTGTAGATGTAGTGGACTCGACCTAAATCTGCCAGCAATCGCCGGATGTCGAGCTTATTCACAATGATGCCCGTGTTAATAATGCACGGAGCTGGTATCCTGGTGTCGGGTAGATGGTGACTCATAGGAAAATAGCGATTGAGCTAAGGAGAGCGACAACGTAGCTAAACTGTCATAATTGAATAGCTTGTTTACTCCCTACATTAAAAAAATATCAATTTTGTGGGGCAATCGTCTAACAATTTTGAGTAAGTTTTAGTTAACGAATACAAAACCCAAATTTTGATTCCTGATGGAATTTTAATTTCCTGAATCATCTGTTTTTTGTATAAAAAAATGCTCAAAATTTTTTAATTTTTACTTAGACCAGCATAACAAAATTTTCAGTGATAATCTCTAACAGAAGTAAATCTTATCTAAAGCTTTAAGGTGTACTGATGTTCAATTGTAGTCAAATTATGATGATTATCCAGCAATTAGCCAAATATTAATGTAACTACGATGACGAAACAGCAACAGTGGTGGAAAAAGCTGCTGTTAAAGCTGGCAGCTAGTATTATATTTTACACAAGTATTCCATTACCGTATTTGAATGGATTAGACTTTCAGGGAGTGGCGCGTCTTGCTGCGTTTGTAGGGTTAATAATTGGGGGAATTTTAGGGTTACTGGATACGGGGATGGATTATATTGGTATGCCCGTGTTAACTCGTAGTGCTTTGGTAATAAGTATTTGGATTGCCATAACTGGGGGACTGCACTTAGATGGGGCAATGGATACTGCCGATGGTTTAGCAGTGGGCGACCCAAAACGGCGGCTGGAGGTGATGGCAGATAGTGCTACAGGTGCATTTGGAGCAATGACTGCGATCGCCTTGGTGCTACTCAAAATCACAGCCTTAACAGATTTACCAGACAACCGTTGTTTGTTGTTGATAGCTGCTTGTGGCTGGGGACGTTGGGGACAACAGGTAGCGATCGCACAATATCCTTATTTAAAACCAACTGGCAAAGGTGCATTTCACAAACAAGCCATTCGTTCTTACAAAGATTTGTTACCAGGATTGTTTTTGCTCTTAGGTTTGAGTGGTTTACTTGTCCTGATAGATAAACAGCAGCTATTTCTCGCACTAGCAATGATAATTGCCGGAAGTGCGATCGCCACTTTAACTGGTGCATGGTTCAACCACAAATTAGGCGGACACACCGGAGACACCTACGGCGCAGTCGTCGAGTGGACTGAAGCCTTATTTCTCTGCGTACTGACCGTTTTTTTATAAATGGGTGGATAGAGGAGCAAAAAAAAGAATTTTTCACTCCTGACTCATGACCAATGACAAATGACAAATTCATTTAATCGGTTGCAACTTTGTCACCTTGAGTTTAAAAGTCCCCACCCCAGTTTCGCCAAAAGAACGGACACGAATAACATAATTCCCTGTCTCTACGATGCGGGTAAATAGCAGGGAATTGCTACTACCATCAGGCCCATCATCATTTTCTGCCAGAGTTGAACCATCGGGTGCTAACAGTGTGATGATACTGTCAAAGTTTTCAGATGATAGGTCAACTGCTAAATTATCGCCCTTTTGTAACTTCACAGTGTAATCACGAGCAAACCCACCTTGACCTGTGGGAATGTCTTTATCTGAGAGGCTATCGGAAAGTTCAGTACTGTTAGATAAAGGAATTGGACTATACAACTTATTTTGGGCAAAAGCTGCACTTGTACTTACACCTATTGCCAGCAATGTGGCAGGAATAATTATGAGTTGTTTTAAACCCGCCGCCAAAACTTTATTCATACATTTCAAGCAATTTTTCCACAAAAATAGAATAATTCGGTCAATTTGTGCGCTTATATGTTCAATTTAGCTCATTAATTCGGGATTCATCCGTCTTTAACGGCAGTGGCTACTGCTACTAATCCTAAGACCACTATTCCATACTGACGAAGTGTTTGCACAGCAGACCTGGCAGTAGCACCAGTAGTATAAATGTCGTCCACTAACAGCACAGGAACATTTGGGGGGCGATCGCAAAATTCTTGTCCGACAGCAAAAGCTTGAGCCAAGTTTTTTTCTCGCTTAGATACCGATAAACCAAATTGCGCTTCAGTTTCTCGCACTCTGGCTAAACCGTTTAGTTTCAATTTTAATCCAGTTATTTCGCAGAAGCTTTGTGCTATTAATGCAGCTTGATTGTATTTACGTTGCTTTTGCTTGCTAGGGTGCAGTGGAATGGGAACCACCACAGGCTGGCTATCTCGCTTAGGTGAATTTAACAACCATGCTTCTCCTAACCATTGACCCAAAGGGCGAGCTATTTGGGGTTGATTTTCGTATTTCATCGCCGCGATCGCTCGTTTCACTGGGCCACCATACTCCCCCCAGCCAAACACTGGTATTTGCTCTTTCCATAGAGACATTGGGTCTTTACGTTGACATTTTTGCAGTTGTCTGGTGCAGTTGTGACAAAATTCTTGGGAAGTTGCGCGTTGGCATAGTGGACAATGGGATTGGAGAAAAAGATTGAGTAAGCCTGTGAGATTTTTAATCCAAGGGTGCATTTTAGAAGTGTCCTTTGTCATTAGTCACTTGTCCTTTGTTCTTAGCTAATGACCAATGACCAATAATTAATGACCATTAACCAGTGACTTAAAATACACGCGATCGCAGCGTGTTGTTTCTACTCCTGTTGCTGGAGTGTAGCCGTTGCTTTCATACAGTTTGACTGCTTCCACCAAAACACTGGCGGTTTCAATCCAAATTTCCTGAAAACCACGCTCTGCGATCACTGCTTCTAGCTGTTGTAACAAATATTTCCCTAATCCCAAACCCCTAATGCTGGGCAAAAGATACATTTTGCGGATCTCTACAGCTTTTTCACCTCGGTTTATGGGGTAGTATGCCCCAGTTCCTACTAACTGGCTTTGGTGTTCAATTACCCAAAACTCCCCCCCAGTAGCTAAATAATATTCCTCTACTCGCAATACATCTCGGTCAGCGCCGTTAGGTTCCCAACCCAGACCGTATTCTGATAATACATAACTGATGACTTCGGCGGCTCTGGTGCGATCGCTGGCGACCCAATCACGAATTATAAAATCTTGATAATAGTTTTTCATTACCATTTGCTGGTCAAGTTTACACAGAAAATTTTCTGGTTCTATATCCCAATTTACTCAGCAAATAGCAATTCTTGCAGAGTCAGTTTCAGGCGGTACTCTCAAGATGTCAATAAAGAGACAAGGAAAGAGGAATTATCTTCCCCTCCCCTTGTCTCTTTAGCAAAGATAATCCAACCGCCGCAGGCATCCTACGCCTACGCTGACATTGATCTTAGTCCTTGATTTCTCACAAGTGAGAAATCAAGGAGTGTGGGAGGTGTGGGAGGATGGGGAAGAAATCTGACCCCGCACACTCCCCACACTCCTCTGCCTACAGTATCGTGAGAAATCCGGGTTAGTCTCTATAACCTCTATAACTTGTCCAAAGGCCCCAGATAGCTAACCTCAAAGTTATAAATAGAGTCCTCAAGAAAAAGCCAGCATCTATATAGACAGTGAACCTGAATAGTCGAAGCTAGCATGATTAGAACTGTAATCAAATATTATTCTAACTTTAACGATCAAGGAATTTGAAAGGCTAGAAATACCCAAAAATTGTAGGGGACGGATTGAGAATATGTCCCCTAGTTATAGTGCAATAGGTTTACTGTTAAAGCTAAATTTGTAGTTTAGATATGGGATAGTTTTTGGCAGCCAATTTTTAACTGACAATTCCTAGATTGCTGTAAATTTCGATGAGATTGCCATCAGGATCGCGAAAATGAGCAGTGCGAATTCCCCAGTCTGGGCGATCTTGTGGTTCAGTCACAATGATCGCATTATGCTTTTTTACTTGCTCATAAACTTCATCCACGTTATCGACTGCAAAAATTAAGACCGTTTTATCTCGATTGACAATGTATGAAGGCTGTTCAATTCTTGGAACTACTTCAGCCATTAATTCTTTTTTGAACAAACCCAACTTGAGATATCCGGTATTCAACTCAGCATATCCGCTATCTTCATCGCCCCAATCGACATCAAATTTCAGCAGATCCCGGTAGAACAGAAAAGAATCTTTGTAGTTGGAGACAAGTAGTCTCAGGTGTGTTAGCTGAAGCTTCATATCTGTTGCCTTAGTCTACTAACTGTGAATTCTAGGTTCTGGATGCAAAGTCGCCAGCAACTCGCTCTCGACAATTGCTAATTCATCAAGCCGTTGCATGACAATTTCTCTGTCGAAATAAGTAGCAGCTAAAACCCAATATATACCGTAGTGACGCGCTTCAGATGCCATTAGCCCACGATAAAATTTTGCTAACTCTGGCTCTGGACAGTGAGCAGCTAATAGTCCCAGACGTTCGTGAGAACGAGCTTCAATTAAACCAGTGACTAGTAAGGAATCCAGAAATCGTTCAGGTTCTTTCGGGCGGACTTGAGCCTTTAAACCTGCGCCGTAGGGAGGCGGTGGTAAGGGAGCTAAGGGAATATTCCGGCGTTCTAACCATTGGTTAACTAGCTCAAAGTGTTCTAGCTCTTCGCGGGCGATCGCAGTTAGTTCCCGCACCATTTTAGTATTGGAAGGGTAGCGAAACATCATATTCAAAGCCACACCTGCTGCTTTGCGTTCACAGTGAGAGTGGTCGAGTAAGATGATGTCTAAGTTAGCGATCGCTTGTTCAACCCAAGCAGAACTAGTAGGCTGTTTTAGGACGTTGATAGTCTGTAATTGAATAAGCACAGAGTCACAAAACTCCAGAATGTTAATTTAGCTGAGTACCTTAGCAAATTGATTTTAGCGGAATATTTTTTGAACTTTGTTCAATAATTCATCGGTACTGAATGGTTTCGCTAAAAAGCCTTGGATACTAAGACTTGTTGTTTGCACTAATGTCTCAGCCGTAGCTAATCCACTCATGGCAATAATTGGCACTTGCGGGTTGATGATTTGCAAGGTGCCGATGGCTGTTTTTCCATCCATTGCGGGCATCATTATATCCATCAGCACCAGTCTAATTTCATCTTTGTGCTGAGTATAGAGAGCAAGAGCCTCAATCCCATTTTGGGCGGTCAATACCTTGTATTTGTATATTTCCAGTGTGGCTTTGGTCGTCTCAGTGATGGCTACTTCATCATCAACAACTAAAATTAATTCTCCTTGACCTGTTGACAGCTTTATCTCATCTACTATTACTTGAGCAGTAGTGCCTTCCTGACTTAGTAAATATACTTTGAATGTAGTCCCAACTCCTACCTGACTGGCTACTTCCAAAAAACCGTCGTGGCTGTTGATGATGTCCATTAATATAGATAAACCCAGTCCTGTCCCCTGACCCACTTCTTTAGTGGTGAAAAAGGGATCAAAAATCCGATCGATAATTTCTGAGTGAATGCCAACTCCAGTATCAGTAACCGTAATTCTCACGTATGAATTAACTGTTGCCCCTATGTGCATCCTGGCATAATTTTCATCAATGAATACCTTGCTGGCAGAAATAGAGAGTTTACCGCCATTGGGCATAGCATCACGAGCATTGATTACTAGGTTCATCAATACCTGATGTAGTTGGCTACTGTCTCCGAGAACAATGCCGATATCTGGCGTTATATCTATGTTGATGTCGATAAATTTGGGGAATGTTTGTTGGACTATCTGCTTGATGTCTTCTATTAGTTGCGATACCAGTACAATTGTGCATATTCTTTCGGAACCACGGGTAAATGACAAAATTTGCCGCACCAAATCCCTGGCCCGTTTAGTATTGGTTTCGAGGATATTTAGCATTTGCAGCGAAAGGTCATCAAGATGGGGATATTTTCGGGGCAGTAGTTGAGCAATTCCCATCATTGGCGTGAGAATATTGTTGAGGTCGTGAGCAATACCACTGGCGAGAGTACCTAAGCTTTCTAAACGTTGACTACGCAATAACTGGGTTTCGAGTTGTTTTTTCTCGGTGATATCTGTGTCAAGAATCAGGATCGATTTAGGCAAGCCTACGGCATCGAGCATTAACGTCCATCGACTAGCGATGATTAGTTCTCTACCATTTTTTGTGAATTTACGTAACTCTCCCTGCCAGGTTCCCCGCTCAACAACAGTTTTTAGAGCTTCTGACAGTAGAGCTGCGGGTTCTCGATATAAAAGTTTCCAGGCGTTGTTTCCTTGAGCTTCCTGAACTTGCCAGCCGTACATCTTCTCTGCGCCTTGGTTCCAGAATAAGATTTGGTTATACAAATCCTGTACGATCATTGCGTCTGTTGTGATGTCCAGTAGGGCAGCTTGTTCGCGGATTTTCTGTTCTGTTTGGTGGCGTTCGCGTAGCGCAGCTTGCTGTTCGCTAATGTCTCTGAATAGCCAGCGCAAGTTTCCAGTTTTACCCTGACTATCTTCCACTGCGATCGCAGTTAATTCTGCCGGAAAATCTATAGTTCTTTCATTATGAAAAATCCGTAACTCTTCTCTTTTGACTTGCCCCTGTTGTTGCAATTGCAGCATAATTTGACGAAATTTCTGCCGTTCTGTCTGATGCACAAACACAGCCATTGGTTTACCAATCAGGTAAGACTGGCGCACATTCAATAAGTTAGCGGCAGCATAGTTAGCTTCCTGAATAATTCCAGTAGCATCTGTGATCAAGTAACCGTCTGGGGCAAAGTTAAATAAATCGTAATAACGTTGGTGTTCAGCTTCTACCAAATGGCGTGTAGCAATCAATTCCTCATTTTGCTGGTGTAACTCTTCCAAAGAAATAGAGATTTCGGCGATCGCTTGTTGCAAAAGCTCTACAGGATAGTCTGACTCTATGGATTGCTCCATCGTGATACCTGCAAGCTGCAAGAGTTTTTCTAGTCGATGATGCGCCTCGACAATTGCTTGTTCAAAATTTTCCTTGGTCATTTGCTGTCTTCTATGATGATTACTTTGATTGAGAAAGTCAGCAGAAAAACTGATCTTTCCTTCAGTAAAGCAACCAGAGTGATCACAAGTTAAATATAATACTTTTCACTTAAGCATTTTTCTCAAGGAGAATTCACAACTCAAGAGTCAGAATTCAGTATGATTTATCCCCAAGTCCCCTGCTTGCCGGGACTTTCATTCTTGCTGCCGCCGTTCCTCCATATCTTGACTAGAAATCATACTATGGACTCTCTCTACATCTGCCATCATTAAAACTGCTCCCTGTATATCCATGCCAAGTAACGGGGTGATTGCCAGGTAACATTTTATTTGCCTACCTCGACGATTGGTAGCCTCAAGGATCATTTCTTGAAATTGTTTTTTACCAGATAGGCAATCGCGGAGTGGCGATCGCAACTGCTCAACAGGTAGCCCAATATCTAGGCTGAAAATAGACTTTCCTAGAACTTCATCAGTTCGCAGCCCCCATAAATCCTCTACCATGTAATTCCAAATTGAGATGTTAAAGCTGCCGTCAATTACCACTATTCCAGTTTGGAGACTTCTGAGAATAGATATCAAAAAAATATTTGTGTGATTAAGTTCTGTGGTGCGTTCGCTCAGTTCGTTATTAATTGTCTGTAATTCTTCATTAGTCGATTGGAGTTCTTCATTCATCGTCTCCAATTCTTCATTGGTGGATTGGAGTTCTTCATTGGTAGTTTCTAATTCTTCATTGGTGGATTGGAGTTCTTCGTTGGTAGTTTCTAATTCTTCATTGGTAGATTGGAGTTCTTCGTTGGTAGTTTCTAATTCCTGTTGCGAGCGTTGTAGAGCATCTTGGAGTTTAATATAACGAGTGACATCATGAAAGGAGATGCTAACACCTAAAAAACTGGTGTCTGTTTCTTGCAAAGGCGTAATTCGCACATCCAGATATTGAGTTTCTGTGTTAGACAAATAGCGCTCTACATTTGTCAGGCTGACAGGGCGGCGTTCGGCATAAGCCCGTTCAATTAGCGATCGCAATTCAATCGGTCGATAGGAAAGTTCTAGATCCTGGAAAGGACGAGCTAAATCTTTGGGGGAAAGGGCAAACAAAGTCCGTGCCTGCTCATTCACCATTACCAGAGTGCCATTGATATCAATGACTACTTGAGCGATTGGTGATGTGTCGAAACCCATATCTCGCAGCCGCAAATGTCGAGACACACGGCTGCTAGATTCGTCATCTACTGAATTTGCCATAACTAAGAGGCGATCGCGTATATTCACCG
Source organism: Nostoc sp. UCD121 (assembly GCF_014222285.1). GTDB lineage: Bacteria > Cyanobacteriota > Cyanobacteriia > Cyanobacteriales > Nostocaceae > Nostoc. The sequence goes on along the minus strand of NZ_JACKZS010000012.1, from coordinate 29,520 downwards.
ACGATACTTTACTAAATATCCGGTTTTTTAAATCTATTGGGGTAAACAGACTAGAATGCATTAATAGCATCTCTGCTTTCCCTAAAAATAGATAGCCATTATCATTAAGTGCAAAATGAAATCGGGCTAGAATTCGCCCTTGAGTCTCCGAATTAAAATACATTAATGTATTGCGACTAACCAGCAAATCTAAGCGCGAAATGGGCGCATCTTGAAGCAGATCGTGACGACCAAAAATCACTGAGCGGCGCAAGTCTTGACGGAAGACATAGCGATTACCGACAATCTCAAAGTATTTTTGCCGCAGTTCATCTGATACTGCCTGAACATCTTTTGCTGAATACGTAGCTTGACGAGCTTGGTTGAGAGCTTCTTCATCTACATCAGTGGCGTAGATTTTAACCCGTTGGCGAAATTCCTCTGCTCCCAATATTTCAGCCATCAACATTGCTAAAGTGTAAGCTTCTTCCCCAGAAGAACAGCCAGCACTCCAGATGCGTATTTGGTCAGAAGTTTTCTTATTTCTAATCAGATTAGGCAGTATTTCCTCTGCTAGGTATTCCCAAGCTGATGAATCTCGAAAAAAAGCAGTGACGTTAATTAAGATAGTGTTAAAAAGATAATTGAATTCTTCTGGATAAACTTCTAAATAGTCTAAATACTCTTCAAAGTTTTCTATAGTCAATGACTGCATCCGCTTGCAGACTCGACGCATCAAAGTCGAGCGTTTATAGCCTGTAAAATCAAATCCCCGGCTTTGTCTGAGATAAATCAGTAGATTTTCAAATTTGGGATCTCTGTCTGCGGAAGTCATAAGGTATAGCGTAGGGGATAGGGGGCATAAGAGTAAAGTTTTTATACTTGTCTACGAGTATCAAAGGCTCATTAAAGGAGTTCTAAGCTTTAGTAATAAGCATGAAAGGCTTAAGTAAGTTGGCACAATAAAATCAAACTATGTAAAGAAAAATCACTAGGCTAAAACCCTTATACCTCTAGCAAGATTGCCTATTGCCTTATCCTAACGACAATTATTTACGCGAACTTACTTATTAAAGGAGTTCTAAGCTTCATTAATGAGTATCAAAGACTCATTTTTATTCCAAAATATATTTCCTCTGCCCCCTAATTCTTAGCTTAGTTACATTCTCCCATGACTAAAGTCACCAGAGCGCTGGAGATTTCATCTAGGGGGAGAATAAAATCTACGTTGCCAGTTTGAATCGCAGCTGAGGGCATCCCGGGAAATTCGGCGGTTTTTACATCTTGGACAATGACAGTACCGCCCATTTTTTTGATTGCTTCTACTCCCATTGCGCCGTCGCTACCCGTTCCAGTTAACACGATGGCGATCGCTCTTTCTTTGTAAGTGGCTGCAACCGATTCAAATAATAAGTCAGCCGAAGGACGTAAAAAATGTACTAATTTCGACTGTGATAAGGAAAGTGTGCCGTCATCGTTAACCAACAAGTGACGATTGGGTGGAGCAATGTAAGCCGTTCCTGGGGTGAGATAATCTCCTTCCTGTGCCTGCTTGACGGTAATATGCGTGCGCCGACTGAGAATTTCTGCCATGAATGACGGATGTTCAGGAGAAATATGTTGCACAATGGCGATCGCGGCTGGGAATTCTGAGGGTAGAGTCGATAGCACTTTAATTTGAGCAGTCAGACCACCTGCCGAGGCTGCGATCGCCACAATATCAAAGCCAGCATTAGCAAAGCGAGGTGGGTCGTTGTTGGCATCTCCTGCCATCTGAATCATGATTTTTCGGCTGTCAGTACCAACCAAACTTATTAGTTACAGGGAGTATTAATAAATTTACGATTGCTCATCTTTCTTTATATAAATTATACAGTATATTTGAACTAATTTACTTTTTTTTGCCTTTATCTGTTAAGCTGGTCTGTTCATCTTCTTGCTCTAAAATGCGTTTTGCTTCCAAAAGTTGCTGCCTATGTTCGTCACTAACTATCGGGTATTTCAAATTGAGTTCTTCTAGTTTTGTGCAGATAATATTGGCGACTACCAGACGTGTAAACCATTTGCGATCAGCAGGAATAATATACCAAGGGGCCGATTTTGTACTAGTGTTATTAAAAACCTCTTCATAAGCATTCATGTAATCATCCCAAAAAGCTCTTTCTTTGACATCGCTATCTGAAAACTTCCAATTTTTTTCAGGATATTCAATCCGTTCTAAAAAACGCTTTTTCTGCTCTGATTTAGAAACATTAAGAAAGAACTTTAGAACGATCACACCATTGTCTACTAAATATTTTTCAAAATTATTAATTTCTTCAAAGCGTTGCTTCCATATCTTATTTCCATTAGGGAAATGAGGAAGTTGTTGCTTTCTTAACATTTCTGGATGGACACGAACTACTAGCGCTTCTTCATAATATGAGCGGTTGAATATCCCAATTCTCCCCCTTTCTGGCAAAGCCTTCATTGTTCGCCACAGGTAGTCATGGTCTAATTCTTCTGCACTGGGCCCCTTAAAACTAAACACCTGAAATCCTTGCGGATTCACACCAGAGGTCACGTGTTTAATTGTGCTATCTTTACCAGCAGCATCCATTGCCTGAAAAATAATCAGCAAGGCGTAGGTGTTCTGAGCATAGAGAATATTTTGGTAATTCGCTAATCGCTCAATATCTGCCTGTAATTTAATTGCAGCATCAGCTTTTTCATTAAAATCAGCTTTATAAGCTGGGTCATAGTTTTTTTTCAGAGAAATCTTTGAACCTGGTGGAACAATAAAATCATCGTAATTCATATATAAAAGTTCCTAGCTGCTGCTTATATCCAAGCACATTGTTAATTAGAAATTACTAGAACAGTATGATTTGTTTTTTAAATAATTTTGATTCAAAATTCATAACTTTTAACAAATTTTAATAGCTTAACTTTTCCTCTTCGTCGTTAGCAAGTTTTGTGATTTTTTTAAATCTCTTTTATAAAACTTAATTACGAATTACGTTAGCGACACGAGAAAGCGAGCCCCCGTACCTTTACCTAGCGTGTATCCATCCTATATTGGTATTAGATGGTGAGAGTAGATTTCCACTGGGGTTAAGCACACCAAAACTGTGGAGTTGAGATTCAACGACCCGATAAGCGTTTTTGGCTATCCACCCAGCGATAGCACTCTTACACTCTTCCCTAGCAGTCAAAACTTTGGCATAATCAGACATGGCCGCACCTGAACTGATATAAATCCTGCCAAGCTAATTAAAAGGTTTACGGCGACTGGATATTTTAATAGAATAATCTAATCAAAAGATTCGCAGAAATATAAATGGACTGGATTACACTACTGCGATCGCTACAGTCTGATTTTATTAAAAGGCTAACATCTGGTTGTCTGCTTCATTGTGAAACCGAAGGTCAATATAGTGAATTAACTATAATCTCTGGAGAGAGATTAAAGGCACTGCGAGAATTTTGCTGGTTGATGGCTGAGAAATATAAGCGTGTTTCGCCAGTCCGTGACGTGTTTATTAGCTATCTTAAAGGGAAGTTGGGTGAGGAAGTTGTCAAGGAACGTTTAGCAGATTTTATTACCGAAGTCGATTATGAAAAGCGATTCGGCGGCGATGGCAATATAGATTTTACCTTGACTTCTGACCCCTCTATTGGTATTGAAGTTAAATCTCGTCACGGTAATATTGATAGAGTTAGATGGTCAATCAGTTCTGAAGAAGTTGAAAAAAATGCAGTTGTAGTTTGCATTTTGATTCAAGAAGATGTAAGTGAAGCACAATCTCAGTATCATCTTTTTTTAGCTGGGTTTCTCCCAACCCGGATGATTAAGTTAAAGACTGGTAAAATTTCCTTTGGGATAGACCAGTTGTTGTATGGTGGAGGTTTATGGTGCTATCTAGAACAGTTACAATCTTCTCTAAATAATTCTTCTAGACAACAACCATCAATTTACAAATATCTTCCGAAGCAAGAAATTTTATCTAAACCAACCAATAATCAGTTACTAAAATCTTTTTTTCAACCTGAATATAATAACAATGAAGATTTAAATACACTTTATGTAAAATTGGGAGATGAATATTTTGAAAAAGGAGAATATACAAATGCGCTCGTTAACTATAATAAAGCGTTAAAAGTTACATCTAGTGATATTGATTTATATTATAAACGAGGTTTGACTCACTATCAAATAGGTGATTATGAAGCTGCGATCGCAGATTATTCTCAGGCAATCCAGATGAATATTCAGGATGCTAAATCTTACAATAAACGAGGTTTAGCTCTATCTCAGCTAGGGCGATTAGAAGAAGCAATCAATGATTACACTCAGGCTATTAGAATTAATCCTAATGTTGCCGTAGCTTATAAAAACCGGGCTGAAGCTCGTTCTCATATAGGAGATAATCAAGGAGCAATTGAGGATTATACCCAGGCAATTAAAATTAATCCCCACTATGCTGATGCTTATAAAAATCGTGGGATTGCTCGTTATTTATTAGGTTCTCAACCGGGATTCCCTCAAGCAATCAAGATTAATCCAAAAGATGCCATAGCTTATAAAAAACGTGGTAATGCTCGTTCAGATTTAGGAGATTTTGAAGGAGCAATTGAAGATTACACTCAGGCAATACAGATTAATCCTAATTATGCTGATGCCTATTATAACCGTGGGAATGCTCATTCTGACTTAGGAGATTTTGAGAGAGCAATTGAAGATTATACTCAAGCAATACAAATTAATTATAATTATGCCGATGCTTATTACAATCGTGGCAATGTTCGTTTAGAAATAGTAGATAAACAGGGAGCAATTGAAGATTTTCAGAAAGCAGCAGACATTTATCGTAAAGAAGGTAAGCTAGAAGCGCTCAAAGATACACGAGAAAAAATATTAGATTTAGAAATAGAAGAGTCATTAGATATTTTAAAATTCTAGAAAATTTGTGAGTTCGGATAAATAGCAATTTTCAGCTATGTTTCAGATACCCAAACTTTCAGAGGGTGTTTTAAAAGTCTCCTTGCAATACTTCTCGGTTAAGAATTAAGCAGTATTGAGAATAAAGAAGCGCGTGGTTGATGTTCAGTACCTATGGCCTCAATACTTCTTGGTTAAGGGGAAAAGGGGAAAGGGGAAAGGGAAAGAAAAAACCCTTAACCCTTACCCTTTACCGCAAACCCGATTCCGAGTTAAAAATGCAAAACCCGAGCAGTATTGCCTATGGTCTGACTATTTTGTGAAACAGTCGCCTCATTGCCCAACATCCCCCATTGCATCTGATGACCATAGATTCATCGCTATGACTAGACACACTACCAAACCAGATGGTAATTTCCGCGTAAGCTTTGCTCGCCGTAGGCATCGCTCTTCACCACTACCTGTCTCTGATAGAGTTTCTTTAATCACTGATGGCGAAATGACTGTTTCTATCGTTTTGAATATTAACTCTGCTTCTAAGATTGGCGTTATCAACGAGAAATCTTTTAGCAGCACCAATTTTTCCCATTGCACTAAGGTTTATTTAAGAAAAACTTCTATCGGAAGGTTAAAAATTAATATAAATAGTTATTTCTAAAGAATTACAAGTATTTATTGTAAGTGGCTCTTTAGAAAGATGTTTTAGAGACTAGAGTTTGGTGTCCTAGTTAATATGTGTAATTTAGGTTGCTCAGGTTTCAAATATCAAATTGATTTTTATATTTAGCTCAATGAAAAAAATAATAGTAAATTAGCCGAAATAACGAGTAATTAGAAAATAATCTAGTGGAATTTTGTTCTATGAATTACCTCATTGCAGTTTTACCAGATAAGTCAAAAGCAGAAGCTGCTTATTTTGCCTTAACAAATGATGGTTTATCTCCAAACCAAGTAGATGTTTTGGGCAATGGTTATAAAAGTGCTGATGATTACAAGCTGATTGATCCGAATCAACAATCTCGTAAAGGAGCAAGGCGATTATTATACTGGCTAGTACCTTTTGGGTTTATCGCTGGTTATGCCTTTAATTATCTAACTGGTATTGAAATCTTTGCACTCGGTGATATTGGCAGCCATATTATTGGCGGAATTTTAGGAGCAGCTTCTGGTGTTTTAGGGGCTTATCTAGTAGGTGGTGGAGTTGGTCTTACCGTAGGTAGTGGTGATGCTTTGCCATATCGCAATCGTTTAAATGCAGGCAAGTATTTAATAGTGGTTAAAGGAACAGAGGAGTTAACCCGACGTGCTACGGGCATTTTACGCTCCTTTGATCCGGAAAATATTCAAGGATATGCAGAACCAACTAATGCTTAAAATAAATTGTTTTAGCAATATACACCCAAAATTAATTGTTAGCTCAAAGTCTAGAGGAATTAACAAATAGATGTCTACAGAGAATTTAACAAATTTATCATCCGTAGCCTATAGGGGATTAGAATCACTAGGGTCTTATGGAAGTCAATCAGGTTGTTTACACGATCAGGATATACCTGAATTAGACTTATTTAGTCCACTAAAAATTCGAGATTTAATCTTGCCAAATCGCGTGGCAATGTCACCAATGTGTCAATATTCCGCAGAGAATGGAATAGCAAATGATTGGCACTTTGTTCACTTGGGGAGCAGGGCAGTTGGCGGTGTTGGTTTAATTATGGTGGAAGCAACAGCAGTAACATCCATTGGGCGAATTACACCCGGTGATCTCGGTCTTTGGGATGATACGCAGATTGAACCATTAGCACGCATTGTGCGCTTTGTTCGTCAACAAGGAGCGGTTGTGGGCATTCAGTTGGCTCATGCTGGACGAAAGGCAAGTAGTAATGTTCCTTGGCTAGGCGGTTCACCTTTAACACCTGAAGAAGGGGCTTGGACTATAGTTGCACCAAGCTCAATTGGGTTTGATAGTAATAGTCCTGTTCCCATGTCCCTTGATGAGCGTAGTATTGAAGAAACCATTATCGCATTTGTTCAAGCAGCAGAGCGTGCGCTGCAAGCTGGTTTTCAAGTAATCGAAATCCACGCCGCTCATGGCTACCTATTACATTCTTTTCTTTCACCGCTCAGTAATCAACGAACAGACATTTACGGAGGTTCGTTAGAAAATAGAATACGTCTATTGCTAGAGGTGGCAAGACGGGTACGAGATATTTTGCCTCAAGGTATGCCACTTTTTGTTCGCATCTCTGCTACTGATTGGGTAGAAGGCGGTTGGGATATTGAGCAATCAGTGATTCTATCTCGTGAACTAAAAGTATTAGGTGTTGATTTGATCGATGTTTCTACAGGCGGGTTAGTGCCTCAAGCGAAAATTCCTGTAGAGAAAGGTTATCAAGTGCCTTTTGCTGCCAAAATTAGGCAATCAGCTCAAATCAATACAGCGGCTGTAGGATTAATAAATAATGCTGAGTATGCCAATCAAATCATTACTCGTGGCTGTGCAGATTTAGTTCTCATCGGTCGAGAATTGTTGCGCGACCCATACTGGTCTATTCATGCTCAGTGTAGCTTGGATGAAACACCAAACTGGGCTGTACCCTATGGTTATGCAGTCAAACGTCAAAAACGTAAGTAGCTGTCGTAAAGTTTATACGCCAATGGCTGATGTATCTATCAATAGAGATTGATTAAGTAAAAATTGAACTAACTTTATTGAACTAACTTTATTGAACTAACTTTATGGATGCAAAACAACTGAGTCAAGAACTGCGTCAAGGAAAAGACCCTCACATGAGCCGGAGACGAGCGATTATTGGCTTGTCTATGCTTGGAGGTTCAATGGGACAAATCGTGACGCTTTACCAAACAGGGATCGTTAACCACCTCCCCGATCCGCCAATCCCCATATTTGATGCAGATCGAGTTGACGCATCTAACTATGCTTACAGCCGATTTAACTCACCCGATGGGCCAATCATGGTAGTTAATTATGCACTCACTGCCTGGCTAGCTGCTGCTGGAGGGCTGGATCGCGCCCGGCGTAATCCTTTTATACCAATTGCAATGGGCGTTAAGCTCGTGTTAGACACTGCGGTTTCTGCCAAGTTAGCTCAGGAAGAATGGAGCGAGAACAAAGCTTTTTGTGAGTACTGCCAAGTTGCAACAGTCAGTTCAATCGCGTCGTTAGTGCTTGCAGTACCCGAAATTCTTGCTGCTATTCGCACCCTCCGGGGAAAAGCTGACAAAAACATCGCAGCAAGCAACAGTACGCAGTAATCAAAGGAGTAAAGCAATGCAACTCAAGCCAATAAATCAGCAGGTTGTTGCAGTTGTAGGAGCTTCCAGTGGCATTGGTAGGAAAACGGCTTTAGAGTTCGCTAAACGGGGTGCATCGTTAATTGTATCTGCTCGCAGCCAACCAGGACTAGAGTCTTTAGTGGATGAAATTTCCCAAATGGGCGGTAGAGCTGCTGCCGTAACTGCCGATGTATCAGAGTTTGAGGAAGTCAAAGCGATCGCAGATCAAGCAATTCAAATTTACGGAAGGCTGGATACCTGGGTACACTGCGCTGCTGTCAATCTCTATGCAACTTTTGAGCAAACAACCCCAGAAGAATTTAAACGCATTATCGATGTCAATTTGCTCGGACAGGTACATGGGGCAATGGCAGCATTACCTCATATTAAACGCGAAGGTAGAGGATCGCTAATTCATGTTTCTTCAGTGGAAGCCAAGCGTTCATTGCCATTTCATAGTGCTTACGCTGCATCCAAACATGGAATAGATGGCTTTTTAGAAGCTTTGCGGATTGAATTGATCCACGAAAAAGTGCCTATTAACGTCACTAACGTGATGCCAGCCTCGATTAACACGCCGTTGTTTAACAAATCCCGTACTAAGCTGGGCGTTAAACCACAAGGTTTGCCACCAATATATGAACCGCAGGCTGTTGCCGACGCTATTCTTTATGTTGCTGAACATCCAACCCGTGACATTATCGTTGGCGATGCTGGGCAAGTGATGGATTTCACGCAACGGTTATCACCGCGCTTGATGGATACTTTGCTGCTGCAAGCTGGTTTTAAGTTACAGAAGACAACAGAACCAAAGCCAGAAGATGCTCCAGACAACCTATTTGAGCCTATTTCAAACTTTGATCGTGTTGAGGGCGATTTTAGCAAAAAGACACAGCCGAGTGTCTCTACCTGGTTAGAAACTCATCCCAGGATAAAGTGGGGTATAGTCTTCACCTTGGGAGTAGCAGTATTAGCTAGCTATGCTGGAAACACCTAACTAGTAGTCTGTCAAGCGAAGTTTGAAGGGTAAAGGAACGAACCGCAAAGGGCGCAAAGAACGCAAAGGAAGAAGGAAAGAAGAGGAATTGAAGAATTTATCTAATCGTCAAAGTTGACTTGCCAGAGTATTAGTGGTCTATCGCATTAATTTTGATTTTCTCTTCTTTACCTCTTAACTTTGCGCTCTTTGCGTCCTTTGCGGTTCGTTCTCTTACCCCTCAAATTTAATGGGACAGACTACTAGTACTCGACCAACCCAAAAATGATGAGTGAGGCAGGGGGAGCAGGGCAAGAAAAGAACTTGATTTTCTTAGCGTCAACCCAGCAAAGTTTTAGAATCTTTCTCTCTGTGTTCTCTGTGCCTCTGCGGTTCGTTTTAAATCCTCCGGTGTCAGTTAGTTGCCGATCGAGGCGATCGCAATGACACAAAACAATCCCCCAACTACTCCAGTTCGCGCTACCAGGAATGATTTTACCACTCGCTGCCTCTCAACTATCCAATTGCCAAAAGCGGAACTTATTAGTTATGGAAACCTCAAAGCAAGTTGATTCTAAAGCTACTGAAGGACGGTTGTTATCCCGCCCAACTCGCCCCACAACAAACGCTTTGACCGGGTTACGCCCACTAGGGCTAGATGGGCAGCGAGATGGTTTTGTCTATGTACCTGAAACTTATCAAGCAGATCAGCCTGCTCCCCTGGTGTTGATATTGCATGGAGCCGGAGGCCATGCAGAGGGTGCTATAAAAATCCTTTATCATCTAGCAATTCGCTTTGGGACAATTCTGTTGGCAGTAGACTCACGCCAACAAACTTGGGATATTCTTCGGGGTGGCTATGGTCCTGATATTGCCTTTATCGAACGGGCATTAACACAAACTTTCAATCATTATGCGATCGCTCCGAACCAGATAGCGATCGCTGGTTTCTCAGATGGTGCTTCCTACGCCCTTTCGGTTGGCATTACCAATGGTGATCTGTTTAACCACATTATTGGTTTTTCACCCGGATTCATGGCTCCTGCTAGCCAATCCGGGAAACCGCGTCTGTTCATCTCTCATGGGAAGTTCGATACGGTGTTGCCGATTGAACGGTGCAGTCGCCGGATTGTACAACAGTTAAAACAAGCAGGCTATGACCTAGAATACCTTGAATTCAACGGGTTACATACAATTCCGGCTGCGATCGCCGAAACAGCTATGGAGTGGTTTACTCAATCAGCACCGGATAAAGTGTTTCATTCGTGACATCAAAACTATGAAAACTGACCCACGTATCGTTATAGATTCCAATCCTCCGAAAGTGGAGCCTCAAAAAAATAGATGGGGAAATATTGGGATACTGTTATTTTTAGTGATTTTTGTTAGCTTCTTCGCCTACAGATTAGAATTTGTTTTAGGTAAAACTCCCAGTCTAGATAAGACTTTTACACCTGTAACCCAGGCTGCACCTCAAGAAGTTGGTTCTTATGATGTCTTGGGATACGCGATTAATAAGGAAGAAGCAACACGTTTACTAAATACAGAAGAGGGACGCAAACAACTATCTCCTGAAAATGGTGCGTTTGCTGTTACTGACGAAACTTTAAAGCTGGGACGGGATGCTTTTTACTCGGAAACTTTTGGGAATGAAATTTTCCAAACTGATGTAGTTGGGGCGCTGAACGGCCCGATTAATATGATAACTGTAGGTCAGGCGATCGCTAAACTTGGCGGTAAGCATACAACCAATCTCCGAATTCCCATAAATGAAGATGTAACAATAGGTGGACGCACTTTTAAAGCTGGCACACTGTTGAATACAGGATTAGACGTACCTGCAAATTCCCTTGTACCACTGGGTATGCGTGCTAGCTTCACTAAAGGTAAGTTGAGATTTGGTATTACCTGCGCTTTATGTCACGCCACACTTGACAGCAAAACTGGACGCATCTTAGAAGGCGCACCAAATAATGACGTTAATACGGGTTTGGTTTTGGCATTTGCCACTAATTCCGCAGCCATGTTTCGCCAAACAGATGTTAATCCTACTGAAATTCCGGCGGGAGAACATACTTACATTAACGCTGAGGGTAAAGAATCCCGCTTACCAGATGCCAAAACTTTAGAAGATGCAGTGGATGCAAAACTCCTAACTTGGCCGCCTGGAAGCTTTGATTCTACCGGCACTCTAGTAAACAATCCCTCACAAATCCCATCATCTTATACTTTTGATGCCTGGCCTTACGGTTGGAGTGGTCATTCGGCAATTGGTTGGTTTCACGGTTTGACTACCTTAAATAGCAACGTTCACGCCACAAACTCAGACGGGACAAATGGCGCTGATGCCAGTCAATCCACATTAGGAATTGATAAGGAAACCTATTTAGGCGTGATTCTGCAAAATGCCGCAAATCCAGCTTTGAGATTACCTAAAGATGCAAAACCATCAGAATTTTTTGACAAAATCGATCCTACTCCTGGGGAACCTGCAATCAATGAAGTAATTCGGATGCCTGGATACCCCAAAGGTTCGCCGTTTATGTTAGATGGTTTAATGGCATCTTCTCCTGGCTTTCCCGTTGGCGAACAGCTGAATGCGATGTCTGCTTGGCAAAATACTCTAGCACCACCACCGATTCAAGTTAGTGATGTTACATCTCTAGAAAAAGGGGCGGCTGTATTTAATCGTGCTGGCTGCATAGACTGTCATAGTGGACGCTACTTTACTAACCATGATGTCATCGCTCAAAACGAGATTGGAACTCAACCATCACGCGCCCCTACATTAGCGCCATTCGCTAAGAACTTCACCACACCCCAAACTTACCCTAATAGTGTCTCTGTTCCCTTGCAATCTAATCCTCCAGTGTTAGAAGTTCCTACAGAAATTACGCCGCAAAAAGCGCAACAGTTAGCTTTTGGAATGAACAATCCAGCCGGTGGTTACAAAGTACCAAGCTTGATTGGGTTGTATCTAACTGCGCCTTATTTACATGATGGTGGCGTGGCTGCTAGTGCTTCAGCATTAAAGCAAGATGAACAGAACGGACAATTTGTGGTAGCAAATCCTGAGCAACTTGGGATGGCTGGTACATTAATGCAAAATATTTTACCCGACGCACAAGCAAGCTTATGGGTGTTAGTTGACCGTAATCTTCGTGAGACAATGGTTGCAGTTAACCAAACTAATCCAGATTTGCAAAAGTCGAATGTAGACGGTAGAGGACACGCTTATTGGGTAGATGCTGAAGCTGGCTTTACCACTCAAGAACAGACAGATTTAATTCAATTCCTCCTCAGTTTGGATGATCAACCAGAAATTCTGCCCAGTTAAAATTAACTTAAGTACAGTTTCTACAGTTTTGCGTAAAAGCATAGCATTAACAATGCAAGCTGATGCATTAACAATGCAAGCCAACACATTAACAATGCAAGCTGATGCATTAACAATGCAGGCTATTGCCAAATTGAATTTGCTACGAACTAATGAAATATTGTACTAAAAACAAACATGACAAGAGAAATTAAAGATTCAGATGGAATTACATGGACTTGTATTCAAGCATTTTCAGGTCTTTCTGATACTTCAAAAGCTGAAGATGCAGCCGAGGTCGAAGGAGAACCAGATACTTACTGGGTTGTCTGTACTCCTAGTGGCGGCGCACAGTCTGTACGGCTAAAGCTACAGGGTAAATGGGAAGAAGAATACTCTGATGAGGCGTTACTCAAGGAAATTGGTAAATATAAGTATGAATTGAAATTGTAGGATAGACTGCAATACTGCTCACTTTGGGCATTTTTAACTCAGAATTGGGTTTGGGGAAAAGGTTTTTTGTTTTCCCCAAAACCCGATAAGTATGGGGATGGAGTGAACGAACAGTCTGGAATATTAGTAGAAGTTCCTGAAGATTTCGAGCAAATTCAGCAGACGGTACAGATGTTTACAGAGATTTTGCCGGAACTGATTCTTCAGGATGCTCTCTTACCTTTATCCATTCAAGGTGTTATTACGGATTTTCATCAAAGTTGCCTATTAGCAAAGAAGACATAGATTTTAGTCGCTAAAACTTTGTGTTTTGAGCAATTGATAGCGGTCAATAACTAAACTTGCTACCGTCGCAACTAAAGTCACTGCAATTAACCCAGCGAGGGCAGCCAGTGTAAATGCATCGGGAGAAGTTATTGGCTGGGCCCGTAATGCTTGCCAAGTGAATAGGGACATCAGCATAGCATACGCAAAACTTGCAATCCACATCAAAGCCACTTGTGTGCGCTGTTTCAGGTGTGACAAAGTTGAAGTAATCAACCAGCTTAATAATGGTAAGGCTTGCACAGCATGAATACCCAGCAAATGAGGAAGTCGTATATCACCCCCCTGAGTACTTAAATAAAGTATGGGGATACCAGGGCCACCGTCTTTTACTCCCACGCTGTGAGCGCCGATATGTAACACTGGCTGACCTGCTGCCAACGCCGAACTTTGTTCAGGTGTGGGTAGAGTCATGAAAAAGCCTAAGCCCATACCAATGAAGGTTAGGAAAAGGGAAAACCGCAATGCGATCGCTAAAACAGGATTATCCAAACGCTCTAGCAGCAGTAAAATTACTGTAGCTAAAGTTGCTGCCCAAAGGAAAACCAGGGCAATTTCCATAAATTTCCAGAGGGCTTCATCTTCAGGAGTACTAAAGTTGAAGTGGCTAGTTGTACCTCGTACTACCTGAACTATGATGACTATTATTTGCACAACCAATGCAAAAGCCGTAGCATTTGCAGCCAAACTAGCGAGTCGCCGATGTTGTTTGAGCAAGCCCAACAGCCATACAAAAGTGAACGAATAGACTGAAGTTGAAAACGCAAATTTGCAGGGCTTGAGCCAAGCGGGTGCGCCAGTAATAACACGCTCATCAATTAGCAATCCTGGCAGCATCAACAGCAATAACCCAAAAGTGAAAACACCAACAAAGGTCAGTGGCACATTGATTTTCCAAAAGTGTTTGAGAGTTTGCTCAACATTGACTTTTTGTATGGGAAAATTGAAAAGAGACATCACAAGTTAGCTCCCTTAGTACTAGATAGTTAAATTAAAATGCAAGTAAATATCGGCGTGTTTTCGTAATTACATCTAAATTTTTAGATGAAAATAAATTTTCTAAAGGTGTGAAATTGCAAATACAAATATTAGTAGTAAATAATTTATATACTTTTATGTTTGTAACCTAGTAGTTGATCTAAAACAAGCTAGTACCGCAAGGTGTAATTCGTAATTCGTAGTTACCTATTTACCAGGGTTTCAGACATTTCAAATGAGTGGCTTATTTGCACGCCCTCTGTACTAGTAATAACACCATAATTGCTTTTGTGAAAGTATAAAAACTTTTCTCAGGTAGATTGTGAATTCATTCTTGTGGAAGACAACTGTTTGTTCTGATAGTGCTTTTACAGCGTAGGCGCAGCCCGCCGTTGGCGTTCGCATTAGCGTCTCTGAAAGAGAAGCCTCTCGTAGAGAAGGCATCGCTTCCTTTTCGCTAATGCCCAAAGCCGTAGCTAATTGGCCAAATAATCGATTCTCTCAAGATTGGCGAAAATACTGCTGATGTAGGCTATTGGGGTGATGAGTAGCATATTGGTGTTAAACGAATGGCACGCTTGTTAATCGCAAACCCGTGATTTAACTGGCTTTTGAGTGTGGGGAGCCAGATTTCTTCCCCATCCTCCCACACCTCCCTCAGACAAAGGTTTCAGGTTTTCTTAGTGCCATTTGGTGTTAAACCTTGTGCCAAGATTTATATGTAGGACTTACGTAAGAGTTACGGAATAACTAACCACAGAGGCGCAGAGGACACGGAGAAATAAGAGTTTGAGAGATATTTTGCGTAAGTCCTAATACCAAAAGGGAGATAACATCACGGCTAGCAGTATGTTTTAAAGTAACCCGTGAACAAAATCGAATTGAACATTGCCAAAAATTGTCTGCAATGCTACGCTGTGACTGAAATTGTACATACCATAAGTGTGTATAAATTTCAGAGTTAGTTTAATCATTAACTTGGTTAATTTAAGTAAAAGAATGTTAACTTTTTTGTTAACCTGCATATAATACCGAGTTAGCTCCGATAACTGAATCGTATAACTAAATTGGTTGTCTAATCCAAATTAATCAGGCTTTAGTTTTAATTAAAGCCACACATAACTTATTAATGTAATCCCTCCCTAAACCTCTCCTTCACAGAGATAAGGGGTTAATTCTTACTACCCTTATTTTTTAGTGAAGGGCTTAGGGATTAGGTTTGAGTGCAATTTGTACATGGCAACAAATTATTATCGACACCATTTTTATTGAATTTTCTGGAAAAGCTTTGATTGCTTTTGAATTGCAATACTAGTAGTTAAAAATCCTACTGCATCATCAAAAATTCTCATTAGATTATCTTTTGCTTCCATTTGTAATCTAGATGAGTGTATATTTTCATGTCCATAATTGCTCAGGATGAATATAATGACTCGTTTATCCAGCCCGATTGAAAACTTAAAAAATTACTATACAGTTGTAGTTATTGGTTCTGGTTATGGTGGTAGTATTGCCGCATCGCGTTTAGCACGAGCCGGACAGCAAGTGTGTATTTTAGAGCGAGGGAAAGAATTCCAACCTGGTGAATATCCCAAAACTCAAAGTAAAGCATTGGCACAAATGCAGATAGATTTGCCACAACATCATCTAGGTTCGCACACAGCTTTGTATGACTTTCATGTGAATAAAGACATCAATGTCTTTATTGGTTGTGGACTAGGTGGAACATCTTTAGTTAACGCCAATGTGTCATTACAAGCTGAACCGCGTGTATTTGCAGATTCACGCTGGCCAAAGGAATTGCGTGATGATGCCGGGACTTTATTAGCCGCAGGTTATCGTCGTGCAGAGGAAATGCTCAAACCTACTCCCTACCCCGAAAATTTTCCTCCTCTGCCAAAATTACAAGCTTTAGAAAAGTCGTCTAAATATTTGAATGAAAAGTTCTATCGTCCCCCCATCAATGTGACATTTCAAGATGGGGTGAATCATGTCGGTGTAGAACAAAACAAATGTAATCTCTGCGGTGATTGCGTTTCTGGCTGTAATAATAAAGCCAAAAACACCGTGTTAATGAACTACCTCCCAGATGCAAAAAATCACGGTGCAGAAATCTATACACAAGTTTCCGTGCGACGAGTTGAACGCCAGGGGAATCGCTGGCTAGTCCATTACCAATTATTAAACACAGGTCAAGAAAACTTTAACGCTCCCACAATGTTTGTCAGTGCTGATATTGTGATTCTGGCGGCTGGGACATTGGGATCTACAGAAATTTTGCTGCGTTCTCAAGCTGCTGGTTTAGCTGTATCTGAGAAATTGGGACATAATTTTACAGGGAATGGTGATGTCCTAGCTTTTGGCTATAACACCGAGCAAGTAATTAACGGTATTGGTTTTGGCGATCGCCCGGAGAATACCCAAGAACCAGTAGGGCCATGCATCACCGGTATCATAGATATGCGAGAACAGCCCCAATTAGATAACGGACTAGTTATTGAAGAAGGCTCAATTCCTGGAGGTCTGGCTGCTATATTACCCCAAACTCTTGCGGCGGCTGCCAAAATTTTAGGTAAAGACACCGACTCTGGTTTTGGCGATCGCATCGAAGAAAAAATCCGCGAAGTTGAGAGTTTGACTCATGGTGCTTACACTGGTGCAGTCCGCAACACCCAAACCTACTTAGTCATGACCCATGATGATGCGGCCGGACAAATGTACTTAGAAAATGACCGTCTTCGCATTAAATGGCAAGATGTAGGAAGCCAACCCATTTTTCAACGAGTCAATAATCGTCTTACAGAAGCCACCGAACCCCTAGGCGGTACACAAATTCCTAACCCCATTTGGTCTGATGCCTTTGGTCATGACTTAGTTACAGTCCATCCACTAGGAGGCTGTATCTTAGCGGAGAATGCTGAACACGGTGTTGTCAACCATAAGGGACAAGTATTTGCTAGCAACCAAGGAACAAACGTCTACGAAAACTTATATGTTGCTGATGGTTCAATAGTTCCTCGGACATTAGGTGTAAATCCACTACTGACAATCTCTGCTCTAGCGGAACGTTGCTGTACCCTCATTGCTAAAGACCGGGATTGGACGATTAATTATGATTTAACTACCCCACCCATAGTCACTGGTGACACTACCCGTCCTACCACAGTTGGCATTCAATTCACCGAGACTATGCGTGGCTACTTTTCTACCGCAGTCAAAGACGACAACTATCAGCCTGCATTCTGGCAAGGCAAACAAGACAACTCGCCTCTAGAGTTCACCGTTACAGTAATTGCCGATGACTTAGACAAACTACTCAACGACCCCGAACACCTAGGGAAAATAGTTGGTATAGTTAAAGCCCCCGTTCTATCACCAGAAGCCCTAACCGTCACCAATAGCGATTTTAATTTGTTTGTTGTCCAACAAGGCCAACAAAACACCAGACAAATGCGTTATCGCTTACACATGATGACGCAATCAGGACAACGTTATTACTTGAAAGGTTTCAAGCAAATTCATGATGACCCAGGATTCGATGTTTGGTCTGACACCACCACACTATTCATCACCGTTTATGAGGGCGACAGTGAAAATGATCCCATCGTTGGTCAAGGCATTCTCAAAATTCAGCCGATGGACTTCATCAAACAAATGACCACTATGAAAGTTACCAACGCAGATACTATTGGGGAACGCCTACAAGCAATAGATAGATTCAGTCGTTTCTTTGCCGGCACTTTAGCGGAAGTCTACATTTAACTTTAAGAGACACGAGGTATGACAATACGGTTCGGTTAAAGAGGAAAGGGAAAAGGTTTTGAATACATCCTTTACCCAGACCACAAGGAAAGTGAAAAATGCTTATCCGAACCGTATTGGGAGGTATGAGGCAGAGGGAAGGAGGTAATTCCCAATGCCCTAATCTATTAACAAATCTATCAAAATGAACACCACAGCATATACTCAATCTTTACGAGAAAGAATAGTACCTTTTACTAGCAAAGATGGCTTTGAATGCAACTTAATTAACGTTAGAGGTGAAAAGCCTCCTTCTAAATCGCCTGTATTACTAGCGCATGGTGCAGGAGTCAGAGCCAATATCTTTCGCGCTCCTGTGGATACTAATATAGTTGATTACTTAGTTGCTCATGGTTATGACGTATGGTTAGAAAACTGGCGTGCCAGTATTGACCTGAATCCTAATCATTGGACACTTGACCGAGCCGCAGTGAATGACCATCCACAAGCGGTAAAAACAATTGTCGAAGAGACGGGTTATGAAGAAATCAAAGCTATCATCCATTGTCAGGGATCTACTAGTTTCATGATGTCTGTGGTGGCTGGCTTAGTCCCACAAGTCAAAACTATTATCAGCAATGCCGTTTCACTGCATCCGATTGTACCCTCATGGTCATCTTTCAAAATCAATTTTGCAGTACCAGCAGTCAATTTACTCACCGATCATTTAAACCCACAATGGCAAATAGATTCACCAAGTCTAGCTGCAAAAATCATTTCTCTGTTCGTGGGTCTTACGCATCACGAATGTAATAATTCAGTCTGTAAACAAGTTAGCTTTACTTATGGGACTGGCTTCCCGGCATTGTGGGAACACGCTAACCTCAACGAAGCCACCCACGAATGGCTGAAGCAGGAATTCGCCTATGTGCCGCTCAGTTTTTTCGCACAAATGTCTCAGTGCATCAATCGTGGACATCTCATTTCTGTTGATAACTTCCCCAATTTACCAAAAGATTTTATTGCCCAACCACCAAAAACTGATGCCCGGATTGTATTTTTTGCTGGGCAGCTTAACCGTTGTTTTCTCCCACAAAGTCAGATAGAAACTTTTAAATATTTTGACTTTTTGCGTCCTAATTACCATGCTTTACACGTTCTAGATAACTACAGTCATTTAGACATATTTATGGGTAAGAATGCAGCCAAAGATGTGTTCCCTTTAATGCTTGCAGAATTAGAAAAGACTGTTTAAAAATGCAGATTTCATTCTCTAGACCTCTGTTACCTCTCTCCACCAATAAATTTAATTATGTGTGAAAAAATATGATACCTCAACGTTTAAAACAACAAACAGGACTTTATTCCCTAGTTGATGGCATACCTTTTCAGTTACCCGTTAATTCTGAACATACACCAGCATTGATGGCGGTATTTCCGATTAACGCCGATCGCGCTAAAGAATTGATTCTAGCAAAAGAAGTACATCCTCTGCGGCTATGGAATAATCAGGGGTTGTTAGTGATCACGGTGATTAATTATCAGATTACTGACATTGGTAAATACATCGAATTTAGTATTGCGATCGCCTGCACTCATGGCGCAAAACCAGCCCCGCCATTACTACCTGGTTTATTGATGCAACAGTATGGCACTGGGCAGTATGTACTTGATTTACCTGTCAGTACTGAAATTTCCGTCAAAGGTGGTAAAGGAATTTGGGGAATGCCCAAACATCAAGCTAACTTGGACTTTGTGATTGGCGATCGCACCGTCAGCAGTCAATATGATTTAGATGGGCAACTAGTGATGAAAATTGAGGTTGCCAAACCCGCCAAAGCTTGGTTTCCTCTGAAAATGGGTGCAGCAAACTACTGTGCATTTCGCGGGATGTTGATGAAATCCGTGATTTACTTTCAAGGGAAATTGGGATTTTCGCTGTTCAAACCGGGTTCAGCCAAACTTACCATAGGCGATCATCCCCGTATCCAATCACTAAAACACCTAGAGATTAGCCCCGAACCTATATTTACAGGCTTTTTCCCGGAAATCACAGGGATGCTAGATGACCATTTGGAGAGTTGGTTTCTTGGCTACGACACACCCCCCACACAACAACCAGAAGGTTTAGAAAGTGTAGTTAATTTAGGTTTGGATCAAGAATGGCTACCAGCGCCAAAGGCTTTGCCCAAGGATGATCAAGCCGAGATGTATGTAATACCAATTAAAAATTAATCAAAAATATGATGAATAACGGTAAGATACTCCACTTATCATTAATTGGCATTGCCATTTTCACTATTGTGAGTGGATTGTTGCAAATGGTTTTGCCTAGTTTGGTACTCTACATTGTCTCAGCAGAAGTAACCCCGATTAGCCAGCATTTTTTTGCCATCATCGGTATGTTTATGCTGCTGTTTAACGGCGCACTTTTACAAGCATTAATCAGCCCACAACCCCAACCTATTGTCTTAATTTGGGCAGGATTACAAAAATTTGGTGCTTCAATAGCCGTTTGTTTGGCTGTTATCAGGCTAATTTTTTCCCCATTCGCGCTGCTAATTGCTGGTTTTGACCTGTTATCAGGAGTATTGATTTTCTGGTACTTGTTTCGCTTGCGTACTTTTACACCAGGATACACTTATGAGCAACCAACCGCATAAACCTTACGGCACTCCTGAACCAACATACTCAGGGAATAAACGTTCCTTGATTTTAGCTGGTGGTGGAATGCGTGTAGCTTACCAAGCTGGAGCTATCCGCGCCTTACTCGAATCAGGACTGTGTTTCAATCATGCGGATGGTACTTCCGGCGGTACGATGAATTTAGCAATGTTGCTATCGGGACTATCGCCGATTGAGATGTGCGATCGCTGGCGGACTTTGAATGTTAAAGATTTTGTCTCTTTTATCCCTCTAGAAAAATACTTCAAAGCCTGGGATTTGTTGTCTATGGGAGATGCAGACGGCATTATTGATCGCGTTTTCCCACACTTCGGAATTGATATCAGCAAAATCAATGCCTCGGAGGGAATGCAAGGTACATTTAATGTTTGCAACTTTACCCACAAAACAAATGAAGTCATTCCCCACGAGTGCCTAGATTTAGATTTATTGGTTGCAGGGATTTCTGTCCCCATCTTGATGCCACCTGTACAAAAAGGTGATTATCTATACATGGATTCCGTGTGGATTAAAGATGTTAATCTCATGGAAGCGGTGCGCCGGGGTGCAGATGAACTTTGGGTATTGTGGTGCATTGGCAATAGTAGCGAATATCAAACGGGAATTTTTAATCAATATGTCCACATGATGGAACTGAGTGCGAACGGGGCATTTTTTGAAGAGTGCGATCGCATCAATGAAATCAACCAAAGAATTTTGCAAGGGGAGACAGTTTACGGACATACCCAACCAATCAAACTCCACCTCATCAAACCCGCTTATCCTTTACCTCTCGATCCTGATTACTACTTGGGAAACATTGATGGTGCAACTTTGGTTGATATGGGTTATGCCGATGCTAAACAATATTTGCAAACCATGTCACCCGCAGGATTGCCCTTCCAGCCAGACGTGACCCGAATGCACAACAACTTGCCAGGAATGACTTTCCGCGAAAGGATGGCGGGTGGGTTTGTTTTAAATGAGACTGACCCAATCCAGGGGGCAGCAAAAGGCAAAGCGCACAATTCCTCACTCTCATTGCAACTGACAATTAACATTTGTGACTTAAAACGTTTTTTAAGTGATACCACTTACACTGCTAGTATTGCTGGTAATATTAGTTTTACAGATTTTGGCGAACACATTCCCCTCAAAAGTGGCGTGTTTAACCTGTTTGCTCATGACCATAATCCCGGATATAAATACATTACTTATGAACTTGCTTTTGAACATAGTAATCAAGATTACTACTTAGTAGGCAAGAAAGAACTGCATAACGATCCGGGATTTGATTTGTGGCAAGACATGACAACTATTTATACTTACCTACATCAAGGTACAGATGAAAACAGTCCAATTATCGGTGCAGGAAT
Organism: Nostoc sp. UCD121; assembly: GCF_014222285.1. GTDB lineage: Bacteria > Cyanobacteriota > Cyanobacteriia > Cyanobacteriales > Nostocaceae > Nostoc. The sequence goes on along the minus strand of NZ_JACKZS010000012.1, from coordinate 7,498 downwards.
TTTAACCCTAGATGTGGGTGACGTAGCCAAGTGCGTTTCCGGGTGGCGAATCACTAACGCCAAGTCACTGACAGAGAAAGCTACATTATTGGCAGAGTTTGGTAGTTTTTTCTGGGGCAATATTTGGGAAACTTACCAACCGTAAATTCCAAATTAAACCTCTGCTGAGTGGAGTATAAAGGTTTAAGGGTGTAGGGAAAATACATTTTCATGTTTAGTTGTGCAATTTTCTCTTGAATCCTTCCTGCCTTCTCCAAAGGGAGACGCTAAAAGCAATCTGCCTCCCGCCTTCCAATACTTTTCGATTAAACCCAATAATCTCTCTTTTGGTCTGGGGAAAGGTTAAAGGGTAATGGGTAAAGGGAAATTCAAACCTTTACCCTTAACCCAAAAGTATTGTCTCGCCTCCCACCTTCTTTCATAATTTTTCAGGAGAAATTAACATGAGCGATCGCCTTACGCCTTTACCCTCATCATTTTTATTCGGTGTTGCAACTGCTGACCATCAGTGTGAAGCTTACGATTCCCAGTTTGAAGATATTCGGGATGTATGGGAACGCCGTCGCGGTATTACGGTCAGGGGCCGAGCTACTGACTTTTGGCATCGCTACGCTGAAGATATTGCCTTAGCTCAGTCCCTTGGTTGCAAGTCTTTTCGGTTTTCGATCGCTTGGTCACGGGTAGAACCTGAACCCGGTAAGTTCAGTGAAGAAGCTTTTGAACATTATCGCCAAGTAATTGAAACTATCAGATCGCATGGTTTAGAACCAATTGTAACTCTGCATCATTTCACCCATCCCATCCATGTAGAAGCACGGGGGGGTTTAACTGCGCCAGAATTTCCAGCTATTTTCGCTAACTACGCTACAGAAGTCGCCAAGCGTTTGGGTCATTTGGCACGTTATTGGATTAGCTTTAACGAGCCTAGTCAATTAATTTACGGTTACATCAAACCTTGGTGGGAAAGAGCCTATTTTATGCCCCCAGGTTTGGAGCGCGGTGCAACTATTGCCGATCAAATGACCGCCGTACAGAAACTTATGCGGAATTTGTTTGTCTCCCATACACGCGCCAGAAATATCCTCAAAGAATACAATCCAGATGCTCAAGTGGGAGCAAACCCCATGTTATTGGGTCTGCCTCTATGGTTGCAGAAATTGGTGGATCGCAATGTCACTAATCTGCGTCGTCCCGAAGATATGATTTCTCAGGGTAAACGTTTTACTGAGCGTAGTTTGTTGGAAAAGGGAAAAGTTGATATTGTCATTGCTAATTTGACTATTACCGCCGAGCGACAACAGCAAGTAGCGTTTTCGGAAACTTATTATCAGGCGGGGCAATTTCTCTTAGTCAAAGCCAGCAGTCCCATTCCGCAACCAGAAAATCTGGCTCAGAAAACAGTAGCAGTTGTCAAAAGTTCGACGGCGGAATCTACCATAGAATACCTGTTACCCAGAGTTGAAGTCAAAGTAGTAGAAGATTACGCTGATGCCTTGCAAGCCTTGGATTATGAACAAGTGAGTGCCATTCTTGCAGATGACACAATTCTCTTGGGTCTGATGACACAACAACCAGGACAATATCGACTGGTGGGTAAAAATGGTGCAGGGCTGACAGTAGAGAACTATGGCGCAGCTGTAGTTAAAGGCGATCGCGCCCTCTTGAATATTGTAGATACAGTAGTGCGACAGTTTAAAGAATCCGGGGCTTGGCAAGCTAGCTATAGTCATTACTTCCCCAATCAACCCGTCCCATCTGTACCGAAAATCGGTAGACGTTCAACCCTAGCTGACATCACCACAGGCGGATCTTCTAGTCCAACTATCGGACGGCCTCAACCCGGTACACCACTGCGGCGCATTCAAGACCGTGGTTATTTAGTTGTCGCAGTCAAAGAAAACGTACCTGGGTTTAGCTACCGCGACCCCAAAACCGGAGAATTTAGCGGCTTAGAGATTGATTTAGCGCGTTTAGTCGCCAAGCAAATCTTTGGCGATCCCAGCAAAGTGAAATTTGTCGCCGTTTCCACCCAACAACGCTTACCCGTACTGCGATCGCTCACCCGCATCTTTGACCCAATTTTCAAGATTTTCAGCGTACTTTCCACATCATTGACAAGTAACTGGTGGCACTTAGGTATGGCTGGGAAATTACCCACATTCCTCTGTCCTCAAGAATGTGTAGGTCAACAAGATTTTGTTGGTTTTGACTATTACTGGGGGATTAGCAATCTCCGCCTCAACCGCATTCAACAATTAATGGATGCTGCTTTTGGACGTTTTAGTAATGCGCCAGTTTGGTCTGGTGTTCTCTACGATATGCTCAAATTCCACGCCCAGTTATTCCCCGATAAAGAGATCATGATTATCGAGAATGGCTGTGTAGAAGTAGCCGATAAAGTCGTCAAGCGTGAAGACTACATTCGTCAGCATCTCCAACAAGTGCAACGCGCCCGTCAAGACGGGATAAACGTCATCGGTTACGTCTCCTGGTGTATCACCTCCAACCGTGAGTGGGGTCTGAAATTTGGCCCAGATAGCGATTTTGGACTATATCACATTGACCTAGATACAGACCCAGAACTCAAACGCCAACCAACCCCAGCCGCTAACTTATACCGCGATATCATCAAACAAAACAGCGTCTAATACTAGGGTGTTGATTTTGTACCTTTCAGGGGTTAAAAATTCATGCACAATCCTTTCCAATCCTTGGCTTGAGTAAAATTTGCAGTGGGAAAAGTTATTGTTCGCATTCTTTAAGTAATGAGTAATAAGTAATGGATATTTACTCATTACTCATTACTTATTTAATTTGGTTCACCGATGGGTAAATCTCACCAAAGTCAACACCCTACCCTTAATACCCATGCCCAAAACAGTTTTCATCACCGGAACATCCAGTGGAATTGGGAAATTCACCACCATATACTTCGCGCAACAAGGCTGGAACGTTGCAGCTACGATGCGAAACCCCAGCCAAGACCAGAATTTCCGTGAATTTTCTAACATCAAAGTATATTTTTTAGATGTTACAGATAATAATAGTATTCAAACTGCGATCGCTTCTGCCATCCAAGATTTTGGTCAAATTGATGTTTTAGTAAATAACGCTGGTTATGGTGTAGATGGTGTATTTGAAGCCATGACTGATGAAATAATCGCCAAACAATTCAATACCAACGTCTTTGGCTTGATGCGAATCACCCAAGCGATCATTCCCCATCTGCGTCAACAAGGTGGTGGCACTATTATTCAAATTGCCAGTATGGGAGGACGAATTACTTTCCCCTTGTATAGTATTTATCACAGTTCAAAATGGGCGGTAGAAGGGTTTAGTGAAGCTTTGCACTATGAATTAGAACCATTCAATATCAAAATTAAAATTGTTGAACCAGGTGTGATTAAAACTGAATTTTACGAAAATAATCGAGCGATCGTGCGTGATGATTTGCCCATGTATCAACCATTAGTAGATACTGCACAAAGGGTATCCCAAGAAGCGGGAAGAAAAGGAGAGCCGCCAGAATTAGTTGCTCAGGCAATATTTAAAGCAGCCATTGATCGTAGTTATAAAATACGCTATCCCGTCGGTCAACCTGCGCCCATTTTGCTCATGCTACGTAAATTGCTGCCCGATTATTGGTTTTTCTCCATCATCAAACGTATTTATAAAGTATAAATATGCCTAGTTAAAAATTATCTGCTTACCTGAGATTTACCACAATATAATTGGTAAACCTGCAATAATAGAGGCAATACCTGTCCAAAGAGTGAACTGCTCAAGGTTTTCTTCATCCAAAGCAAGACTCATTTGCTTAATTGCTGATAATAGTCCAGCTAATAGTAGTACAAAGAATGCAAAATATCTTAAAGCAATCATACTTTGCCCTACTTGAATGTAAAAGTAAACATACTAGGTTTCTAACAGGCTCTACCATGTTTTTCTGTTTCAGATTTAGCACTTTAGAGGCTAAATTATTAAACCAATTCTCAATTTTCAACGCCGCTATGTAATAAATTTTATACTCTCTAAAGATGCTGCCTATGTACCTATTGATTGATTTTGAACCTTGGGACAGGTTATTGCGTCAGTATGTTGATCAACAGGGTCGTGTAGACTATATTGCTTGGAAAACAGAGCAACCTAAAGCGCTAAAAGATTGGTTGTCAAGTCAACCAAATCTGGATTTTACATCTAATTACAGCACTCTTGAGCAATTGGCATTGTGGATCAACCTTTACAATGCGTTCACTATTTCGGCAATTTTGGAGATGTACCCACTTGAGTCAATTCGTCCGCGAATCTTAGGCATTCCTAACTGGCTGGCTTTTTTGTGGTTCTTTCAACGTCGTGGTTATTATATATTTGACGAACGTTACAGTCTAGCCCAAATAGAAAACTCTATTCTGCGGGAGAAATTACAGGAGCCGCGAATTCATTTTGCAATTGTCTGCGCTTCGGTTGGTTGCCCATTACTGCGTGCTGGAGCTTATTTTCCTGAACAAGTTACTCAGCAGTTAGATGAAGACACCCGTCGCTTTATTAATAATCCTGAAAAAGTCCGTTATGACTCAGATAGTAAAACGCTCTACTGTAGCAAAATCTTTAAATGGTATCGTCAAGACTTTCTCAAAGTTACATCCTCTATTCCAGAATATATCCGCTCTTACCTAGAAACAGATTTACCTTTGCAAGCCTCAACGCCGATTTCCTACCTCTACTATGATTGGAGCCTGAATCAGCGAATATCTTGATAAAATTGTTTGAGATAATTTGCATCAACGCCAATCCCCCACAAAAAACCGATATAAAGGTAAATTGCAGTTGCTTTGAAGCTACCCCATTTTGCGACGCGCCGATCTGAAGATTGCACAATCCGGTTTACCTGATAAATACGCCCTTTTTTAACCAATTTCAGGCATAAATCTCCATCCTCCATAATTGGCAATGCCTGATCAAATCCATCGCAATCCCAAAAGTCAGTACTACGACAAAACATTACCTGATCTCCAAACAAAAGACGTAATCCTCGAAAAAACAGGTATGGTTTAAATAACAGTGGTGCGTAATAGGTTTTTAGATAATTATGTAGAGAGACACCCCAGCGAGTGGTTTGAGATCCACTCATCAGAGAAATAAACCCCCCACAGGCAATGGTTGGCTCTGCTAAGGTTTGCTCTATTACACTGATTAGGTCATCCGGTACCCAAGTGTCTGCATGAAGAAAGCAAAGAATATTTCCAGTTGCAATCGATGCACCGTAATTCATCTGAATAGAACGCCCACGCTGCTCAGATGAGATAACTTGTAGACATAGCGACTGATCGAATAACCCGAAGCATTGTTTTGCAACTGCCACTGTCTCATCTTCGCTGCCACCATCTACCACTATCACTTCCTTTGCAGGGGGATTAAGTAAAGTCAGTTGGCGCAATGTACGCCCTAAGCTAACTGCTTCGTTTAAAGTCGGAATGACAATCGAAACTTGAGACATGCAGCAAGAGTAGTTTTATTAGGAATTTGATGCTAGGAAAACAAATGTATTTTCTTAAAATTTACCACTCCTGAGTATGGTTTGTAGTTTTTAGCAGTTTTCCCCATATTGCATTATAAGGATGTACAAGTTGTGTCTGATGCTCGTCTTTAAAAATAAGCCTCCCTTCATTTGCCCACTGAAAAATCCCACCGCTTAAGTTATAAATGCACTTCATCCCGGCTTGATCAAGCTGTTGGGCTAATTTGGCGCTCCGGTAGCCAACAGAACAATAGATAACAATTAGTCTATCTTTTGAAACTGTTGAAAGTTCTGCTAAGTCAGGTGTGAGATGATCTATACACACTGCTGTTTCGATATGGCTTACCCCATATTCTGTTTGACTTCGTGCATCTAGCAGTAATGGCCATGGCTTTGCAGAATCCAACAGTAATTGAGCTAATTGGTTGCAATTAATTTCCTTAACAGTAGGAAACTGAAATCTGATCAGAAGTTTAAGAAAGTTAAACGTGAGCGATCGCACTTGTAAAAATACCCTCCGCTAATGACTGCTCATTCTTGCTCTGCGGCAGCGGGGACTAAAACTGATAATCACCACATCAGATTCAATTACCAGTTGTGTGAGAGAACCCAAGCCTGGGATATTAGCTGCGGCTGCTAATTGCCGAGTTCGTTCACTGCGATCATCTTAAGGGCAGTAATAGTCCTTAATCCATTTTGATTGAGAACGCCTGCTTAGACGCGTTCGCCTAGCGTCTCGTAGAAAAGCGGCTTGTCTTCAGACATCGCCTGTCCCATATCCCCTGGAATTAAAGTAACTTCAAGCTGCTCCTGGTGGCTCCTTACCAATTAGTAACCTTTTTTACTGTGCTTTAACTGTTTCCAAAGTGCCTTAATTTGCTTGTAAGCATCTTCTGGGTCAAGCTTTCCATTAGTTTCTAAGGCAGAAATGTAGCCAACTTTTTGAGCAAGTTCTTGCAAGTTGGCATTAAATAGTAAATTCTCTGGCTTTACCTGCCCGTAGTAATGACTAATGGGGTAAATAAATGTGTTTGTGTCTGACTGATTAAGATTTGCCATCAGTTCATCCTGTCATTAATATTTGGTTTAGAAAAACTTGTATATTGCAATTTAATCTTGTAATAAAAATTACGTAACTTCCAAGAGACTGAGCTTATGTAACATTTTAAGGTGATAAATAATACATCATCTATCACCCCCAAGAGACTCCCGCCACAACGTTCGCGTAGCGGCGGCGAGAGGAATGAGGACGAGCGCACCTCGGCTTCACTCGGTGAGCGTAGTCGAACCGTGAGCCAAATTGTCGCTTTGCTACAACAGGTCATGGGGTGAACGACGAGTAACAACTTAACTGTGAGTCTGAGCCAGAATCGGTAAGGTAATCACAAATTCTGTTCCAACGTCCGGGGTAGAATTCACATCCAAAGTTCCACAATGTTTTTCTATAACAATGGACTGAGCGATGGCTAATCCTAATCCTGTTCCTTTACCAACACCTTTTGTAGTAAACAAGTGGTCAAATACTTTTTGTTTGACTGATTCACTCATGCCTTGACCATTATCAGCAATCTTCACCTCAACCTGTTTGTCTTTCAATGAGGTGGTAATTATAATCCGATTCGGATTGGCTTTAATCTCCCTAAAGCTTCGACCTGTATTTGATTCATCCAAGGCATCAATAGCATTCGCTAGAATGTTCATAAATACCTGATTCAATTGACCAGGGAAACATTCTATTTGAGGTAAATTATCGTAGTTTGTGATAACTTCAATCTCCGGACGTTGTTCATTTGCCTTCAAACGATGTTTGAGAATGAGAATGGTACTATCAATGCCTTGGTGAATATTAAAAGAGACTTTGTAGTCTTGATCGGCACGGGAGAAAGTGCGGAGACTGGTACTTATATTTTTCAGCCTGTCACACGCTATCATCATCGAATCAATCATCTTGGGCAAATCTTCTAAGCTATATTCCAAGTC